>JAEWKG010000302.1 GCA_023386135.1 Pseudomonadota bacterium
CATTGCGTCGGCCTGGGGTGCGCGGGCCTCCGCGGCGCTGAGCGCGCCGCGCAGGGTCTTGAACAGGTTGTTGACGATCGAGGTCATCGTGCCGACCAGCATCACGATGATAGCCGCCATGAAGAAATGCGCCAGGGTGCCCACCCACAGAGCCGCGAGCAACACCGGCGCTGCGACGAGCGACAATTGGCTCAGCGCAATGGTGGGCCGTCCGGCATTGCGCGCGCATACGCCGACACCATAGCCTACTCCCCCGACCAGCAGCAGCGCCTGAACGCCCGGCGTGGTGTCCAGCACCATCGCGGTCGCGGCGGAGCAGCCAAGCGTTGTGGCATAGGCAAACGCGCCCACGGCGTAGCGGCGTTCGAGTTTGGCAGTGCTGACGCGGTCGTCGTCCTCCGATAGCCTGAAGGCAAGCCACACGCGCGATATGGCGACCAGTGTCAGCGCGGCGGATGCCAGATAAAGCGCCCGCTCGTGGCTGACCGCCGCGGCGACGCTAGCCGCGACTACGCCGGTCAGCACGCCAAGGGCGAGGGTGATCGGCTGAGTGTAAAGTGTGCGGACAAGGAGCCGGCGCACGCGGTCGTCGAGCGCGTCGCGCCGAGTCAATCTTCGCCCGAGGAACCGGGCCCAGCGGACCACGTATTTGCCACCCATTCGCAAGGGCTTACGCGGCAGAGGTCAAAAGGCGGTTAAAATGCTGCCTCAGCGCGGCAGCGCGGCATCGCGGTCGAATTCCGATGCCATGCGCCGGTCGAAGGCGGCGCAGATCGCCGCCCACTCGCGCCCGGCAGCCGCGTCACCGAGAGCGAACGCGCGGCGGGCCCGTTCGTGGGCGGCAAGGGCGGAGCCGAGACCATGCTCGGCGAAGTGCAGCAGGGCCGCGCGCAAGGTTGCATCGGCCACTGGATTGCCGGCTTCGTCGTTCGCCGCCTGCGGCACCGTGCGTTTCGCCAGTACGCGGGCGACCGGCGAGGCGGCGACGGAACGGGCGGCGGCGAAGTAGACGGGCATGAGGGGCTTCCTGCGATGAAGGGAGCCGGGGATTAGCGTGCGCCGCCTAACGCTCCGTTCGGCGACAGGGTTACGGCAATGTTGACGATACCTCGCGTCAGGCGGTGATGGCCGCTTCCCGCTCGCGCCGATCCTTCTCGAAGCGGAGGCAGTCGAAGATCTTGGCTCCCGCGAGGAACACCGAGCCCGTGGCGGCGAGGAACAGGAGCTTGCCGCCCCAGCCCGGGAATTGGTGCAGGTAGACCGAGCCGCGCTCGACCGCGCCGAGGGCGAGCGCATAGATGATCAGGCACGCCTCGAACCGTGTCTTGATGATGAAGAGGCGCTTGATCTTCTGAAGCATGTCTCGGCTGCAATCCTTAATGCTCTTCCCAGCAAACGCCGTGCCAACGGCACATTGCGGCCTGCTGCGAAGGTTAATGCAGTCGGGAGTGTAAGCCTGCGCGACAGCGCGTCCAGCGCGTTAACCCAGTTCTTCGAGATCGAGCACGGAAAGAAGGGCGAGACGTGCGGTGCAGACGGTGTCCGCCAGCGTTTCATTGCCGAGATCGGCGGGGTCGATCTGCTCGGGCCAATGCGCGGCGATGGTCCGTTCGAGGCGCCCGGCTTTGGCGTGATCAAGCAGGAAGCGAGGGTCGACCGTGGCCGGATCGGCGACGACACGCAGGCGCAGGCAGGCCGGGCCGCCGCCGTTGGCCATCGACTGCCGCACATCGACCGGCAGGACGTGCCGGATCGGGCCATTGCCGGCCAGCGTGCGCTCGATCCACGCAGCCACCGCGGAGTTCTCGGTGCACTCGAGCGGGCAGACCAGTGCCATCTCGCCCGAGGGCAAAGTGACCAACTGCGAGTTGAAGAGGTAGGTTCGCACCGCTTCAGTGAGGGAGATCTCGGAGGCAGGCACCTCAACCACTTCGAGCTCGGGAAAGTGCGCTCGAATCAATTCATAGGCGGCGGCTTGGTCGGCGAACGCTTCGGCGTGGGTGAACAGCACCCGCTCGTTCGCGACGGCCACGACGTCGTTGTGGAACGCACCCGCGGCAATCGCGCCGGAGTTCTGTTCGATGAACACCGTGCGGGCCGGGTCGAGACCGTGGAGCCGAGCGACGGCTCGGCTGGCCTGCTCGTGCTGTCGCGCGGGGAACGGACCGCCGGGGCGTCCATACACGAATACCTCGACCCCCGGCTCACCGTGATCCGCGCACAGCCGCATGTGGTTCGCCGCGCCCTCGTCGCCGAAGCTCGGCGGGACGGGATCGTGCAACTGAAAGTGGGCACCGTCGGCGAAAGCGACGGCGAGTTGGCGCGCGGTGTCGGGCCATTCCTGCGCGCGGTGGGACATCGTGACGAGATTCGCGGGCGTCAGGTGGCAACGACCGTCAGCGGAGTCTGGCACGGGGCTGACAGTGGCCGCGTTGGCGGTCCACATCGATGATGCCGACCAGGCGGCGGCGGTCAGCGCGGGGTCGGTTGAGGGGCCGGCGCCAAGGCGAGCGAGGTAGTCGGGATTTGGGCGGGGCAGCGGCGCGAAAAATCCCTGCGCCAGCCCCAGCTCCAGATTATGCCGCATCTTCGCCAGCCCCTGCAACGCGGCGGCGCGCGGGTAGCTGACGTCGCCCGAATGCGCAGTCGCGGCGAGGTTGCCGAGGCTGAGCCCGGCGTAGTTGTGGCTCGGGCCGACGATGCCGTCGAAGTTGATCTCGGTCAGCATGGTCTGGCTCAGCGCGCCACGCTCCACACTTCGTCGCCCTCACTGACGCCGAGCGCGGCGGCTGAGATGCGGTCGAGTTCGATCGTGCCATCGGGATGAAGGTCGCGCATGCCGTAGGCGGCGCGGAACGAGCCGAGCGTGCCGGCGGCGAGGATCGCGCGCGGGCCGAGGTCGAGATTGGCGTTGGTCACCGTCGCCGGCCGTGCCTCGCGCACCGAGCGGACGTCGTCGGTGCGCGCGGTCATGGTCGGGCCGCCGTCGAAGATGTCGATGTAGCCATCGTGGCGGAAACCCTCGTCCTCCAGCATACGCATTGCCGCGCGCCCGGTCGGGTGCGGCACGCCGATCGCGCTCCTCGCATCGTCGTCGAGCATCGCGACATAGACCGGGTGCTTGGGCATCAGGTCGGCGATGAACTGGTTGCCGTTGATGGCGTTGAAGTAGTCGGCTTCCTGAAACGTCATGCCGAAGAAGCGGCCCGCGACCCCGTCCCAGAACGGCGACCCGCCGCGCGCGTCGATGATCCCGCGCAGTTCGGCGAGAATGCGGTCGGCGAAGCGGTCACGGTGCATGGCGATGAACAGGTAGCGGCTGCGCGCCAGCAGCAGTCCGAGCCCGCCCGCACGCTCGTTGGGGTGGAGGAACAGGCCGCCCACTTCGCTCGAGCCTTCGAGGTCGGTGACGAGGCTGAGCAGATCCGCGCGGACGGTCCGGTTGAGCTCCTGTGAATGCTGGGTGAGCGTGTTCTGGCGATAGGAGTAGAACGGCCACCGCTGTCCGACCTGGGTCATCAGCTGGCAGGTACCGCGCACTTCGCCGGTTTCGACGTTCTCCAGTACCAGCACGAACTGCTCGTCGGCCAGGGTGTAGTCGGTGCGTTGGAACGCCGCCTCCGCCCGTTCGAGCTTGCCTTCGAGCGCCTTGCGGTCGGCGGGAAGGTTGGTGAAGCCGCCGCCGGTGAGCTTGGCCATCTCGTACATCGGCTCGAGATCGTTGGGGTGCGCAGCGCGCAGGCGGAATGTCACGACAGGTCTCCCGAGGCGAGGCGGGTGAGCACCAGCGCCGACAGCGCCGCGCGCTCTGGCAGGCTGGAGACGATCATGAACTCGTCGGGCGAGTGGATCGCCCCGCCGCGCACGCCCATGGTGTCGACCACCGGCACACCGCAGGCTGCGATGTTGTTGCCGTCGCACACCCCGCCCGAGGGCTGCCACCCGATCGGCTGGCCGAGTGCCTCGCCGCAGGTCTTGACCAGGTCGAACAGCTTCTGCGCCCGTGCGTCGACCGGCTTGGGCGGACGGGTGATCCCGCCGTGGCGCATCAGCCTGACTTCGTGGCGTGACTCAATGTCGTCCATCAAGCTCTTGAAATCCTGTTCGAACTGCTGCGCTGCCTCGGTCGTCCGCGGGCGGATATTGAAGCGCAGCACGGCGTGATCGGGCACCACGTTGTTGGCCGAGCCGCCCTCGATCCGCGCTGGGTTCACCGAAAGCCCACCGTGCCCGAGCGCTTTCAACCGCACCGCAAGATCGGAAGCGGCGACGATCGCGTTGCGACCCTCTTGCGGGTTGCGGCCGGCGTGCGCCGACTTGCCGGTGACCACCACGCTATAGTTGCCGCTGCCGCCGCGCGCGTGCGCCAAAGTACCGTCGGGCAGGGCAGCGGGCTCGTAGGTCAACGCCGCATGCTTGCCGCGCGCCAACTCCGCGATCAGCGCCGCCGAGGACAGCGAGCCGGTCTCCTCGTCCGAGTTGATCATGACGTCATAACCCAGCGCTGCAGCGCCTTCGCTTCGCTCGAATGCCGTTAAGGCGTGAAGGATCACCGCGATGCCGCCCTTCATGTCGGCGAGGCCGGGACCGTTGAGCGTGTCCGCATCGATCTGCCGTTGCTGCTGGAACGGGTGATCGGAAGGGAACACCGTATCCATGTGTCCGGTGAGCAGGATGCGCCGTTCCGCCTCTGGACGGACGCGCAAGACGAGGTGCTTCCCGTGGGCCTTGGCGACTTCATGGCCGGCCGCATCGACCGTGGTCACCGCCCCAGGCTCGACCAGTTTGACCTCCCCGGGGAGGGCGGCCAAAGCATCGGCCAGCACGCCGGCTTGCCTTGCGAGGCCTTCCAGATTGCCCGTTCCGGTGTTGATCGCGCTCCACGCTGTTGCCTGTGCCAGCATGGCGTCGGCGTCGATCGCGGCGGTGAGTTGGTCGGCTGTTCGTTTCATCTGCAACCGCTCCTAGCGGCGACGGGCGCGCGCTCCAACCCCGGTAACCCATGTTGCATTGCGGCGCAGGCTTGGCCATAGCGCGCCCTCGCTTCCTCCCCGGACGACAGGCTAAACCTTCGGCGCCATGCGATTCCTTCGCGCGGCGGCGAGACTTTGCACGAGGGCGATGTGAGCGATTACCAGGACAAGGCAGGGCTGAAGGTCGATCGCCAGTTGGCGGCGTTCGTCGAGGACGAGGTGCTCGCGCCCCTTGGCAAGGAGGCCGGCGCGTTCTGGTCTGGATTCGCGCGCCTGCTCGACCGGTTCGTCCCGATCAATCGCACACTCCTTGCCAAGCGTGACGACCTGCAACGGCAGGTCGACGACTGGCACCGCGGGCGTCGCGGACAGCGGCACGATGCAGACGCCTATCGCCAGTTCCTCGAGGACATCGGCTACCTGGTCGCGGAGCCCGAGCCGTTCACCATCCGCACCGAGCACGTCGACCCCGAGATCGCGACGATGGCGGGACCGCAACTGGTCGTACCTGTGCTGAACGCGCGCTTCCTGCTCAACGCCGCCAACGCACGCTGGGGGAGCCTATACGATGCGCTCTACGGCACCGACGCGCTCGATGCGCCGCCGGCGCGGCCCGGCGGCTACGACAATGCGCGCGGGGCGGCGGTGATCGAGCGTGCGCGGGTGTTTCTCGACGAGGCGTTGCCGCTCGCGAACGGAAGCTGGCGCGACCTGACCGGGCCGGACGCGATCGAGCTTGCCGATCCCGCGCAATATGTCGGCGAGACCGCGAGTGGCCGGATGTTCGTCAACAATGGCCTGCACGTCGAGGTGGTCTTCGATCCCGCCAGCGAGGTCGGCCGCGACGACCCCGCCGGCATCGCCGATGTGGTGTTGGAAAGCGCGCTGACGACGATCGTCGACCTCGAGGATTCGGTCGCGGCAGTCGATGCGGCGGACAAGCTCGCCGCATATCGCAACTGGCTCGGCGTGATCCGGGGCGATTTGAGCGAGACGTTCGACAAGGGCGGCCGGCAGATGACCCGCCGGCTCAACGACGACGTGCGCGCCGGCGACATGGCTCTGCCCGGGCGCAGCCTGCTGTTCGTGCGCAACGTCGGCCACCTGATGACCAACCCGGCGATCCTCTTGCCCGACGGGTCGGAGGTGCCCGAGGGGATCATGGACGCGGTGATCACCAGCGCGATCGGCGCGCACGACGTGCGGGGCCTCCGGCGGTGGAGCAACAGCCGAGCGGGCAGCATCTACATTGTGAAGCCCAAGCAGCATGGGCCTGAGGAGTGCGCTTTCACCAACGACTTGTTCGGCGCGGTTGAGGATTTGCTCGAACTGCCGCGCTTCACCATCAAGGTCGGCGTGATGGATGAAGAGCGCCGAACCAGCGCCAACCTTGCCGCGTGCATCGAGGCGGTGCAGGACCGCATCGTGTTCATCAACACCGGCTTCCTCGACCGCACCGGCGACGAGATCCACACCTCGATGCAAGCCGGTCCGATGGTCCGCAAGGCCGAGATGAAGTCGTCGACCTGGCTCACCGCTTACGAGGCGCGCAACGTCGCCATCGGACTTCGGCACGGTCTCTCCGGCCGGGCGCAGATCGGCAAGGGCATGTGGGCCGCGCCCGACATGATGCGCGACATGATGGCGCAGAAGATCGGCCACTTGCGGGCGGGCGCCAACACTGCGTGGGTTCCGTCGCCCACTGCGGCTACACTGCATGCGCTGCATTATCACACGCTCGACGTGTTCGCCCGGCAGAAGGAGCTGGGCGAGGCGCCCGGGCTCGATAAGCTGCTGCAGATACCACTCGCGCAAGGCACCACCTGGTCAGAGGACGAGGTGCGTGAGGAGCTCGACAACAACGCGCAAGGGTTGCTCGGATACGTGGTGCGCTGGGTCGACGCCGGGGTCGGCTGCTCGAAAGTGCCCGACATCCACGACGTCGGCCTGATGGAGGACCGCGCGACCCTGCGCATCAGCTCGCAGCACATGGCGAACTGGCTGCTGCATGGCGTCTGCACGCGAGAGCAAGTGATGGATTCGCTGCGCCGCATGGCCGCCAAGGTCGATGCGCAGAACGCCGGCGGTCCCGGATACACACCGCTCGTGGGCAACGAGGATGGGCCGGCGTTCTGCGCGGCGCTGGACCTCGTATTCAAAGGCGTCGAGCAGCCGTCGGGCTATACGGAGCCGCTGCTCCACGCCTGGCGCCAGCGCGCAAAGTCCTGTTTGTAATAAAGCGCAAAAATTTCCGCTATCCAAGCGCGCGCGACGGGGTAGATTGGCCCGTCTGACTCGCCAGGCCGATCTCCAACATCGGCTTGGCAAGTCCGAGTGAGCTGTCGGCTTCGGCGCTTGCCGTTGAAACCGCCAGCTCGTTCGGGGCGCGCTAGGTCGGGCGCTGAACATAAGTAGACTAGCGCGCCATCGCCGAACAAATGGTTACGAGCGGGTCGCTCGGAGAAACCGTCATGCCCGGATCGGTCAAGGACCAGATTGCCGCCGCCAACGAGTGTGTGCCGAAGGTTTCGGCCAAAGAGGCGCAGCGATTGATGCGCGAGGAGGATGGGCTGCTCGTCGACGTGCGCGACGCACCTGAACTGGCGGGCACGGGCAAGCTGGCGGGAGCGACCAATGTGTCGCGCGGAATGCTGGAATTTCGCGCCGATAGCGCCACGCCCTATCACAACCCCGACTTCCGCACCGATCGGCCGATCATTCTCTACTGCGCCTCGGGTGGACGCAGCGCGCTTTCGGCGCAGGCGTTGCAGGGGCTGGGGTACGGCAAGGTGTATAACCTGGGCGCGTTCAAGGACGCGGCGGAGGCCGGCTTCCCGACGGAGGCCGCCTAGTCTTTCGCCGGACTGAGCGCGCGTGCGATCGCCGTGAATTCCGCGACGCTGAGCGTTTCCGCGCGGCGTTGAGGATCGATGCCGACGCGGTCGAGCGCGTTCAGCCCGCCCGGCAGGCCCTTCAGGCTTTGGCGGAGCATCTTGCGGCGCTGGCCGAACGCGGCCTCGGTCAGCCGCTCCAATGTGCGCGCCGAAACCCCTTCCGGCATCGCGGCAGGCGTGAGGTGGACGACCGCGCTCATCACCTTGGGCGGCGGGGTGAAGGCGCTGCGATGGACCTTCATCGCCAGCTTTGCGGCCGAACGCCACTGCGCCGACACCGCTAGGCGGCCATAGGCGTCGCTGTCGGTGCTCGCGACGATACGCTGTGCGACCTCGAGCTGGAACATCAGCGTCAGGCTGGTCCACCTGGGCGGCCAATTCTCGCCGCCGAGCCAGCGCACCAGCAGCGCGGTGCCGACGTTGTAGGGCAGGTTGGCGACGACCGCGTAGGGCTCGCCCATCAGAGCGTCGTGATCGAGCTTGATCGCGTCTCCCTCGATCAATCGCAATCGGCCTGGGAAAGCCGTGTCGAGCTCGGCGAGGGCGGGGAGACAGCGTCGGTCCATCTCGATCGCCGTCACCCGCGCCCCGGCGCGCAGCAGTGCGCGGGTGAGTCCGCCGGGGCCTGGACCGATCTCGAGCACGGCCTTGCCGTCTAGGTCGCCGGGGATCGCGGCAATGCGGTCGAGCAACTGCTCGTCGAACAGGAAATTCTGCCCCAGCGCCTTCGATGCGCTGAGACCGTGGCGGGCAATCACCTCGCGCAGCGGCGGTAGTGTCATGCCGCCGCCCGCCGCGCGGCGCATTCGCCAGCCATGCGGATCGCGGCGATCGTCGCGCCCGCGCTCGCGTGTCCCGTCCCGGCGATGGCGAAGGCGGTGCCGTGGTCGGGGCTGGTGCGGACGATTGGCAGGCCGAGCGTGACGTTGACCCCGCTGTCGAAGTCGAGCGCCTTCAAAGGGATCAGCGCCTGATCGTGATACATGCACAGCGCGACATCGTAGTCCTCGCGCGCGTGCGGTGCGAACAGCGCGTCGGCGGGGTGCGGTCCGGTAACTGCAAGCCCATCGCCGCGCAAAGCCTCGATAGCGGGCGCGATGATCGATTGCTCTTCGTCTCCCATCCGGCCGTCTTCCCCGGCGTGAGGGTTGAGCCCGGCGACCGCGATGCGCGGGCGGGCGATGCCGAAGTCACGGGTGAGAGCCTCGGCCGCGATCCGCGCGCGGCGGCGAATGAGGTCGAGCGAGATTGCGCCCGGTACCTTCGCCAGCGCGAGGTGGACGGTGAGCGGGATCGTCCGAAGCTGCGGACCTGCCAGCATCATCACCGCGTCCTGCGCCGTTACCCCGCAGGCGTGGGCGACGAATTCAGTCTGCCCCGGGAAGTGAAATCCCACCTCGGCAAGGCGTGCCTTGGCGATCGGGCCGGTGACCAGCGCCGCGGCCTCTCCCGCGAACACCGCCTGCGCCGCCTGTTCGAGCGACGCCAGCGCGATCGCCGCGCCGTCCTTGTCGGGCGCGCCGGGGGCGTAGACGCCGTCGATCGGACCCAGGACCGGCAGCGCGCGTCCGAACACGTCGGTCGCTTCGCTCATCCGCGCGATCGGTTCGACTGGCACCTCCAGACCGCGCGAAGCCGCGGCGGCGGCGAGCAGGCGCACGCCGCCGACCACTGCGAACGCGGGCAGGCCGAACCGCGCGCGGTCGCACCACGCCTGCGCGATCAGCTCGGGACCGACCCCGGCGGGATCGCCTAGCGAAACCGCCAGCGGCTGGATTGAAGGACTTCGCGCTTCGCTCATCCCCGCGTCAGGGCGAGCGAAGCGGGCAAAGTCAATTGTATTCGATGGTCGCGTCGTTGCGCAGGTCGCGCAAGTAGCGTTGCGCGCGCTTGTTGATGCGATCGTCCTCGAGCTGCGACATCAGCTGGTCGAAGCTCGGCGTGTCCGCCGTTTGCGGATCGTCGCGGCCGCACAGCATCAGCACGCTCACGCCGTCCTGCGCCGAGCCGAACGGAGGAGTGGTCTGGCCGATCTGCAGGTCCGCGAGAAGCGGCTGGAGCTGCTCGGGGAGCGAGCGGAGCACGATGCCGTCGTTCGCCGCGACCTCCGCGCCGATCGCCGCCGCGCCTCGCTCTGCATCGCCGCATCCCTTCATCCCCTGCACCGCGGTGGTGAAGGTGGCGAGGTGCGCCTTGGCGTCCGCTTCGGTAATGCCGGCCGGGAACTTCATTGAAATCTGCTTCAGGCTGAGCACCGCATCGCGCGGGTCGGCGGTCAGGATAGCCTTCTTGTCGATCAGCAGCAGGATCGAATAGCCGCCCGAGTTTTCGATCGGTCCGACCAGCTGGCCCGGCTGCATCTGCCGCGCTGCCGCGGCGAGTTCGACCGGCAGCATCTCCAGCCGCACGAAACCGAGGTCGCCGCCCGCAGCCGCCGTGGACGATTCCGAATACTGGCGTGCGTAACCCAGGAAGCTGCCGCCCTGCTTCAGCTGCTCGACGATCTTGCCGATGTTCGCCAGCACCTGGTCCTTGGTCTCGGGCGTCGAAGCGAGCCAGATTTCGCCGAGGCGGTATTCCTCGGTGCCACGGCTCGCTTCGAGCCGGGCCATCATCTCATTGACCTCTTCGGCCGAGACGTTGACGAACGGCGACACGTTACGCCGCAGCAGCTTCTGCCACGCCGCTTCGCCCTCGATCTGGCGCTTCAGCGATGCCGGCGAGGAGCCGATCCTGGTCAGGTAGGCGTCCATCGCCCCGACATCCTGGCCGAAGTTCTGCGCCGCGACACGGGCGTAGGTCTGGTCGATCTCGGCCGGAGTGACCTCGATCTCCTCGCGCTTTGCCGCCTGGATCTGCAGCGTCTCGTCGATCAGGTTGCGCAGCACCTGCGTGCGCAGGCGGTCCATCTCTTCGGGCGCGACCTGGTTCTTCGACGCGGCCACCAGCAGCGCGACGCGCTGGTCGACGTCGGTGCCGGTGATGATCTGGCCGTTGACCACCGCGGTGGGCTTGCGGACGTTGGGATCGCTCTTGCCAAGGATCTTCACGTCGTCGGGAATGTCGAGTCCGGTCGCGCCGGTAGCGTCCTGCGCGGCCACCGCGATCGGCGATGCCACGAGCGAAAACGCGGCGAGGCCGCACAGCAGTCTGGATACGGTCGGTTGAATCACACTTGTGTTCCGTCTTGGCGAAAGCGCCGTCCGCGCCCCCTCTTCAGCGCGGGCAATTGCCGCCGAGCGGCTTAACCCTAGCTGAGTGCGCGGGGCGGATAGCGCGTTTGCAAGGGCCTGCCAACGGCCCGCGAGAGGCTGTTACCGGAAGCCGAGATTGCGCAGCGCGAAATAGACCTGGAAGGTGTTGCCCTTCTTGGCATCGCCCTGGTCGAGATAGTCGCGCCGCCAGGTCACGCCCATCTCCAGGCAGTCGTCGCGGTAGGCAACCCCGAGGCGGGTGCGGATGGGATCGAAGCCGTCGGCATTGAACGAGGGGTCTTCCTCCCGGTCGGTAAGGTTGAATACCCCGGCGCCGAACACCGACCAGAACTTGGCGAACGCGACCCGGCCGGCGAGACGGAGTTCCTCGCGGTCGCGCAGGTCCTCGATGGTTGGCGAAATATCGCGGTTGAGGCGCAGGTAGCCGATCTCGGCGTAGGTCTTGGTCGAACCGATGGTGGCGTCGATCTCGTTGCGGCGGACCGCGAAGTTGTCCTTGTCGAGCCGGAAGCGGTGAGTCAGCTTGACGAAATCCTTGTAGCGGATGTCGGTCCGGCCGACGAAGTCCGATACCCGCTCCGACAAGCCAGTCCCGTCGGGCAAGATGGTGGCGCGGTTGTTGAGGCGCACCGACTGCCCGATGGTGGTGCTGATCCGCCAGTTCGGGCGCGAATACTCCCAGTCCGCGCCATAGGTGATGCGCGGCCCGTCCTCGACCCGGTCGTAGCCCGGGAAGCGATTCAGCGCGAAGAGGTTGGAATCCTCAAGATCGATCGCTCGCGAATCCTCGTTGGGCACCGCGAGGTTCTTGAGCGTGGGGCTGAGCACCACCTGCACGCGCGGGGTCAGCACTTGCGTGCCGCCGAACAGGGCGCCGACCAGCGGCCATTCGACATCGGCTGCGACCAGCCCGATGGCGCGCGTCTCCCACCCGGGATTGCCGCGATAGACCGCGGTCGCGGTGAGGCCGTTCTCGTCCGAGTGGTAAACGTCGCCGCGCGCGAGGGCGGTAAGCGTGACCATCTGCCCCCACCCGGTGATCCTGCGCAGGTCCCATCGCGCCCCGGCGATCGCGCGCTGGGTGTCCTGTCCGTCGGCGCGGGTCAGCGCCAGGGTGTTGGCCATCAGCTCGATCTTGCCGCCGAACAGCGGATCGTCGATCCGGCGGCGGTAATCGATGAGCGGCAGCGCGACCGGCACCTGGCCCTGGTCGACCCCCAGCCGCAGCGTCTGTGTCGCGAAGCCCGAGACGGCGAGGTAGGAATCGTCGTCGATCCGCTCGAGCTCGAACATCGAGCGCAGGCGGTCGTCGCGGCTGATGTCGTAGCGACGCAGGAACGTCCGATCGGTCGCGCGGCGGACCGAGAAGTTGAGGCTCCAGTTCGGATTGAACTGGTAGCGGCCGTTGGCGAAGACATAGCCGCGGAACTCGTCCTCGGGGACCAGCATGCCCGACGGATCGAGGCGCTGGCTGTACGTGGCGTAGCCGGTGACCTGGTACGCGCCCTTGTCCATCAGGTGCCGCCACTGGCCGCTCACCATCGGCGGCGCGTCGGTGAAGGCATAGGCGCTGAGGGTCAGGTCCTTGTTGGGCGCGAGATTCCAGTAATAACTGCCGCCGACTTCGAACCCGTTGTTGCGCGAGAACTGCAGCTCGGGGACGAGGAAGCCCGAGACCGGCTTGCCATCGGTGCGGATGGAGAGGCCGGGCAGCGGAATCAGCCGCGCGCCGAACAGTTCGAGGAACGCGCCGTTGAAGCGCACCCGGTTGTCCTTGGGCGAATAGACCACGCGATCGGCGGTGATCCGCCAGCTCGGCTCGCGCGGGCAGCCGGTGGAGGTGACGACCTCGCACCCGGTATAGGCGGCGCGGGTCAGCTCGATCGTGCCGTCGGACTGGCGCGTGCCGCGCGCCGCGGCGAGGCGGCCGCCTTCGCGCAGGGCGAGCAGCAGATCCTCCATCGCGCCCGCTTCGAACTCGTCGGTCAGCTCGATCCGGCTGGTGTAGAGCTGGTTGCCGTTCTCGTCGACGAAGCGGACGTTGCCGCTGCCGACGATCTGCCCGGTGGTGCGGTTCCATACCACTTCGTCGGCCCGCACCGACTTGTCGGCGCTGCGCAGCACCACGTTGCCCGAGGCAGTAACGGTGTCGGCATTGTTGTCGTAGGCGACCGAGTTGGCCTCGAAATTGATCTGCCGGTCGCTTGCGGGCGCGACCGGGGCACCCGTCGGGTCGAGCGGCGGCAGCGGGGTGGAGAGCAACGGCGGCTCGCCTGTCGGGTCGCCACTCGGCGTCCCCTGGGGCTGCTCCACGCTGCCCATGCCCTGTGCGCCGCCATCCTGCGCCAACGTGGGTGCGGCGGCGATCGACAAGGCCAGCGCAAGCGCGCTCGCGGCCCACCTGGACAAGCGACGAAAGGAGGCTTGCTGCGAACCGTTGGGGGCGGGGAGCATCGCTTGCCTATCGCAGCACTGCCGCCTAATCGCAATCGCCAACGCCGCCGGTTTGCCAACCGTTTGCGGCAAAAAGAAATGTCCGGAGTTTTGCATGAACGTCGAATTCGCTGCCGCCGTCCCCGTCGGAACCCAGATCGTCGCCCGCATCGTCAATCAGGGCGTGCTGCCCGACGGGCTCGAACCGACGCTGGCGCACGGGGCGGAGGCGGCGCGCTTCAAGGGCAAGGCCGGGCAGGTGTTCGACGGGTTCGCCCAGCGTGGAGGCGCGGTGGTGCGCGTGGCGCTCGCCGGCGCGGGTGAGCCGGGCGATGAGGGCCGCCTCGCCAACCTCGAGAAGGCCGGCGGCGCGCTCGCCGCGAAGTACGCGGCGTCGGGTGCAGACTCGATCGCGCTCGAGGCCGTTGGTTTGTCGCCGGAGGAACTCGCGGCAGTGCTCACCGGCCTGCGCCTGCGCGCCTGGCGCTACGACCGCTACCGCACGCGGATGAAGGACGAGCAGAAGATCACCTTGGGCAAGGCGGTGGTCGTCGGCGCGGGCGACGGGTGCGAGCAGGCATGGTCCGACGCGACCGCGCTGGCCGAAGGCGTCGAATTCACCCGCGTGCTGGTCACCGAGCCGGCCAATATCATCTATCCCGAAAGCTTCGTCGAGCGGTGCCGCGAACGCTATAAGGGCACCGGCCTCGAGATCACCGTGCTCGGTGTCGAGGAGATGACGCAGTTCGGTATGGGCGCTCTGCTTGGCGTCGGGCAAGGCTCCGACCGTCCGTCGCGGCTGCTGGCGGTCAAGTGGAACGGCGGCGAGAAGGGCGCGCGGCCGATGGCGTTCGTCGGCAAGGGCGTGACCTTCGACACCGGCGGCATCTCGATCAAGCCGGGACCCGGCATGGGCGACATGAAGTGGGACATGGGCGGCGCCGGCGCGGTCGCGGGCGCGATGCTGACCATCGCGCTGCGCAAGGCCAAGGCCAACGTCGTCGGCGTCATGGGCCTCGTCGAGAACATGCCCGACGGCAAGGCCATGCGCCCCGGCGACGTGGTCACCACCATGAGCGGGCAGACGGTCGAGGTGCTCAACACCGACGCGGAAGGGCGGCTGGTCCTCGCCGACGCGATCACCTGGGTGCAGAAGGAGCACGACCCGGTCGCGATCGTCGATCTCGCCACTCTGACCGGCGCGATGCTGATCAGCCTCGGCTTCGAGCAGGGCGGGCTGTTTTCCAACGTCGATACGCTGGCAGACGCGGTGCTGGCGGCGGGGCGCAAGAGCGGCGACAAGCTGTGGCGTATGCCGATGGGCCCGGCTTACGACAAGCTGATCGATTCCCCCATCGCCGACATGCAGAACATCGGCCCGCGCGAAGGGGGCTCGATCACCGCGGCGCAGTTCATCCAGCGCTTCGTCGACAAGGGTCGGCCGTGGGCGCACTGCGACATCGCCGGTATGGTCTGGGCGGCCAAGCCCGGCGCGACTTGGGACAAGGGCGCGACCGGCTTCGGCGTGCGACTGATCGACCGCTACGTCCGCGACGTGCTGGAGGCGTAACGCCTCTGGCCTCAAGTAGTAAAGCGATAGGCCGCAAGGACCAATGCAGGTCGATTTCTGGCAATACTCGCAGGGGCCGGTCGAGCGCATCGTCGCAATGATCGCCGAGCGAGTAGTGGCGGCTGGCGATCGCCTGCTGGTGGTCGATCAGGACGCGGACCGGCGTGCCGCCACCAGCGGTGCGTTGTGGGAAGCCAAGCCCGAGCGCTTTCTCGCCAATGGCGACGCCGCCGCTCCTCACGCCGCGCGCCAGCCCATCCTGCTGTCCGCCGAGTGCGAACCGGCAAATGGGGCCAAAATCGCCGTGTTCGCCGACGGCGAGTGGCGCGATCCGGGCTCGGCCTTCGAGCGCGTCATCCTGCTGTTCGGCGAAGCGCAGGCGGCGCCCGCGCGCGCTGTCTGGCGCCAGTTCGACGGGCGCGAGGACGTCACGCGCGGATACTTCGCGCAGGACGACGGCAAGTGGGTCAAGCGGCTGTGAGCCTTGCGCAGCCCACGGCCCGCCGCTAGGGGCGCGCGCAACTCCCCACCATCCGTATTGCAAGGACGATTTCCCATGGCGGTTACCCGCACCTTTTCGATCATCAAGCCCGATGCCACCCGCCGCAACCTGACCGGCGCGGTCACCAAGATGCTCGAGGAGGCCGGCCTGCGCGTCGTCGCGTCGAAGCGCATCCACATGACCCGCGAGCAGGCCGAGGGCTTCTACGCCGTCCACAGCGAGCGCCCCTTCTTCGGCGAACTGTGCGACTTCATGACCAGCGGTCCGGTGGTGGTGCAGGTGCTCGAAGGCGAGGACGCCGTGAAGCGCAACCGCGACATCATGGGCGCGACCAACCCGGCGAACGCCGACGAGGGTACGATCCGCAAGACGCTCGCCGAGAGCATCGAGGCCAACACGGTTCACGGTTCCGACAGCGACGAAAATGCCAAGATTGAGATCGATTACTTCTTCAAGCCCGAAGAAATCGTCGGCTAATCCAGCCCGGCGGGGGGCGTGAAGGCGCGCTTCCCCGCCGATTAGCAAATGAGAGAGTTCGCGACCGGCATTTCGTGCTAGGCCGCTGAAATGCTGTGGGGACGGGGACGGAAGTGCAAGGCACTCGCGGCGCGATTCGTCGCGGCCGTTAACGCGCACGATATCGACTCGATGCGCGCGCTCGTCACGGAAGACTTCACGTACATCGATAGCTGGCGCGAAGGCGTCATCGGCCGCGACCGGGTGATGGAAGGCTCGCGCCTGCTGTTCGCCAGCGATCCCGGCTTTGGCATCGAAGTCGAATCCACCAGCTTCAGCGATCCGTTCGTGCTGATGCGCGGGTGGGTCAACAGCGCCAACCCCGATGTCGGCCGCCGCCGCGCGGTGTGGCGGGCGCGCTGCGACGAGGGGCTGATCGGCGAGTGGCAGGCCTGGGCGGATGGCGCTCCGCCGCCGCTCAACCGCACTTTCTCGCCCGAGGCGACCGTGGACATGTCCGACCGCGCGCCCGAGGTGCCCGGCACGCCCTGACGCTTGTCCACCACCCCGTTTTGCGAGGCGGAAGCGGTGTGGTAATCTCCGCGCGCGGGTCGCCTCTCTCGGGGGAGGGATGCCATGAGCCGTTCGCTCGCCATGCTCACCGCGGTGCTGTGCTACGCCGCTTTCTTCGCTTCGTTCGTCTACCTGGTCGGCTTCGTCGCCGGCATCGACCTGCTGCCCACGCACGTCGACAAGGGACTGTCAGCGGCGCCGGTCACAGCCGCGATCGTCGACGTTGCGCTGATCGCGCTGTTCGGTGTGCAGCATTCCGTGATGGCCCGGCCGAGCTTCAAGGCCCGCTGGACCAAGGTCGTCTCCCCCGCGATCGAACGGTCGGTTTACTGCCTTGCGACCGCCGTCTGCCTGATCGTGCTGTTCGCCTTCTGGCATCGGATCGAGGGAACCGTGTGGTCGGTCGAGGCGCCGATGGCGCGAATGGCGATCTGGGGTCTTTTTCTGCTCGGTTGGACGATCCTGTTTATCGCCACCTGGCTGATCAGCCATTGGGAACTGTTCGGACTTGCGCAAGCCTGGCGCCACTTTCGCGGCACTCCCGCCGC
This sequence comes from Pseudomonadota bacterium, assembly GCA_023386135.1. Classification (GTDB taxonomy): domain Bacteria; phylum Pseudomonadota; class Alphaproteobacteria; order Sphingomonadales; family Sphingomonadaceae; genus Tsuneonella. The sequence continues at coordinate 17,165 of JAEWKG010000302.1, forward strand.
CGAGCAACAGTTCCGCACGCCGTTCCTCTACAACTGGGTGCGGCACCCGATCTACAGCGGGTTCCTCCTCGCTTTCTGGGCGACGCCCGAGATGACCTACGGCCACCTCCTGCTAGCGGTCGGCTTCTCGGTTTATATCTTCATCGGCATCGCGCACGAGGAACGCGACCTGATCGGCCATTTCGGCGAGCACTACACCGAGTACCGCAAGCGCGTCGGCGCGGTGATCCCGGGGGTGGGGCGGCGCGCCTAAAACTCGTCGGCGGCATCCATCAGCGCGGTGAGCTTCTTCGGTGCAACTGCGCGCCAGCTGCGTTGCAACCACTCTGCAATGGCGTCCCAATCGGTGTCGCCGAGGTCGAGCCGGATGCCGATCCAGTCGCCGCCGAAGTAGGCGGGGCGGTAGTAGCGCTCCGGGTCGAGGTCGATCAGTTGTGCCTGTTCGTCGGGCCCACTGATCTTGGCGAGCAGCGCGGTCTTGCCGTCGCCGTGGTGGTCGATCGCGACCCAGGCGAACTTCTTGCCCTTGACGATCCCGAAGCAGGGCATGCCGTGGCTGGTCGTCTCCTCCGCCTGCGGCTGGGCGAGTGCCAGCGCGCGCACTTGCCTCACCAGCCAGTCGGCATCGTAAGGGCGCGAGACGTACTCCGATAGGATGCGCGCGTAGAGCTGGTGCTCGGCGAGTTGCACTCGCGCTGCCAGGCTCACCTCGGTATCGCCGGGCATCACCGCGACCTCGGCCTGGCCGAGCACTTCGCCCGCGTCGAGTTCGTCGGTGACGAGGTGGACCGAGCATCCGGCCTTTGCGTCGCCCGCTTCGATCGCGGCGCGGTGAGTGTGCAGACCGCGGTACTTGGGCAGCAGCGAGGGATGGATGTTGAGCATGCGACCGCTCCACGCCGAGACGAACGCGCCCCCGAGCACCCGCATGTAGCCGGCGAGCGCGATGTATTCGGCGCCGCTGGCGCGAATTGCCTTGTCCATCGCCGCATCGTGCGCCGCGCGTTCGGTGCCCTTGTGGCTGAGCGCGAAGGTCGGCACGTCTTCGGCCTCCGCCAGCCTCAGACCCGCGGCCTCCGGAACGTTGCTCGCGACGAGCACGATCTCGTAAGCGGCGCCCGGCAGCCGGCTGGCGTAGAGCAGCGCTGCCATGTTGGTCCCGCTGCCCGAGATAAGCACCGCGACCCGCGCCTTTCGCACTGCCTTGCCTCCTCGCGACACGGAACCGAACCTGCCCGCCGCCGCTTGTGGCAGCACATGGGACCTCCGCTCAAGCCCCGGCCCGAAGATATTCCGTACTTGCGCCGGCTCGCCTGGACGGTGGCGGTGGCCGCGGTTCTGCTGGTGATCTGGCGCGCGGCGGATATGCTGCTGCTCGCGTTCGGCTCGGTGCTGGGCGCGGTCGTGTTCCGCAGCGCGGCGCGGTTGTTCGAGCGCATTGGCGTGTCGAACTGGAAGGCGGCGCTGGCGCTCGGCACGCTCCTGTCGCTGGGCGTGCTCGGCGTCGCGGGGTGGCTGCTGACGGTCCAGTTCGGCACCGAGATCGGCGGGATGCTGGCGGACTTGCCCAAGACGATCGCCACGATCGAACGCTCGCTCGGCTCAACGCCGGTCGGACGGACGGTGGTCAACGCGGTCGAGGCTGCGCTTGGCGGCAGCGCGATCGCCGACCGGCTCGGCAACCTCGCGACCGGGGCGGGGCAGATCCTGGTCAACTTCCTCATCGTGCTGGTCGGCGCGATGTTCATCGCCGGCAACCCGCGCCCGTACGAGCGCGCGTTCGTCAGGCTGACCCCGCCCGCTGGTCGGCCCGTGGTTTCGCATGCGATCGTCGAGATGACCGCGGCACTGCGGCTGTGGCTCAAGTCGAAGCTCATCTCGATGACGCTGATGGGGCTGCTGATCGGCGGAACGCTGTGGGCGGCGGGGCTCGACCAATGGGCGGCGCTCGGGCTGCTCGGGGGCCTCAGCGAGTTCACCCCCTACGTCGGCCCGGCGGTGGCGATGCTCCCCGCGATCGGTCTCGCCGCGGCGCAGTCGAGCGATGTGCTGCTCTACACCATCATCGCCTACGTGGTCGTGCGCATCGTCGAGGCGTGGCTGATTACCCCGGTGGTGAACCGGCAGGTGGTGGACATCCCGCCGGCGCTGACGCTGTTCACCATTCTGGGCGCGGGCGCGGTGTTCGGCATCTACGGCGTGTTCTTCGCCGGCGCGCTGCTGGTGGTGGCATTCGTCGGCGTGCGCGAGATCTACCTGCGCGACACGCTGGGCGAGGACATCGAGGGCATCCCCCGCGACGCGCAGTAGCTCAGGCGAGGTGGCGCGCTTCCCACGCCTCGCGCGCGCTCCAGGCCTCGGCGCTGCCGCGCACGGTGCAGCCGCGTGGGCCTTCGATCACTTCGCCGATGCGGGTGACGGTCTCGCCGTTGGCTTCGAGATCGGCGGCGACTTCGCGCGCCAGGTCGGGCGTGACTGCCAGTACCATGCCGATCCCGCAGTTGAAGGTGCGCGCCATCTCGGCCGGCTCGATCGCGCCCTGGGCCTGCAGGAACGCCATCAGGCGCGGCTGCTCCCACGCGTCGGCGTCGATCACCGCATGGGCGCCTTCGGGTAGCACCCGCGGGATGTTCTCGAGCAGGCCGCCTCCGGTGATGTGCGCCAAGGCGTCGATCTTGCCGGCGCGGACGAGCGGCAGCAGCGCGGCGACGTAGATGCGGGTGGGCGCGATCAGCGCGTCGATCAGCAGCGCATCGGGATCGAACAGGGCGGGGCGGTCGAGCCGCCAGCCCTTGTCTGCCGCGAGACGGCGGACGAGCGAAAAGCCGTTCGAATGCACGCCACTGCTGGCGATGCCGAGCAGGACGTGCCCCGGCGCGACTTTGTCGCCGGTCAGCTGCTCGCCGCGCTCGACCGCGCCGACGCAGAAGCCCGCGAGGTCATAGTCGCCTGCGGCGTACATCCCCGGCATCTCGGCGGTCTCGCCGCCGATCAGCGCGCAGCCGGCCTGCTTGCAGCCGTCGGCGATGCCCGCGATCACACGCTCGGCGATGCCATTCTCCAGCTTGCCGGTGGCGAAGTAGTCGAGGAAGAACAGCGGCTCCGCGCCCTGGACGATCAGGTCGTTGACGCACATTGCAACGAGATCGATGCCGACCGTGTCGTGCCGGTCATGCTCGATCGCGAGCTTCAATTTGGTCCCGACTCCATCATTCGCCGCGACCAGCAAAGGGTCGCTGTAGCCGGCCGCCTTCGGGTCGAAGAACCCGCCGAAGCCGCCGAGTTCGCTGGTGGCGCCGGGCCGCGCGGTGGCTTTCGCGAGTGGCGCGATGGCGCGAACCAGGGCGTTGCCGGCGTCGATCGAGACCCCGGCGTCCGCGTAGGTGTAGGGGCTGTTGCGGCGGGCGTCGTCCATGGCGCGCGCCTAACGCTTTCGCACTTGGATTTCCATGGGCCTTTGGGCAAAAGGCCGCCAGTTTCCCCATGGCTTCGCTCCTTTCCCTCCCGCGCGACCGGCGCCGCGCCGCCCTGATCGGTATCGCCGCGTTGGCTCTCGCCGCGCTCGCGCTGATCGCCGGCAAGGCACTGCTGGCGCAGATCGCGGGCGACCGCGGCATCGCCCCAGTGGCCGCCTCGGGCGATATCCAGGTCGGCGGGATCGAGGTCGACGTTACCGCCAAGACCCCCGAGGAAGCGCGCGAGCAGGGCTGGCGCGAGGCGATGAAGCTGGCGTGGAAGAAGGTCGGCGGACCAGACATCCCTGAGGGGCAGCTCTATTCGCTGGTTTCGTCGGTCGTGGTCGAGAGCGAGGAGCTGGGGCCGCACCGCTACATCGGCCGGCTCGGCATCGTATTCGATCGCGCGCGCGCCGGCGGCTTGCTGGGCAAGGGCGAAGCGATCCAACGCTCGGCGCCGCTGCTGCTGGTCCCGGTGACCTTCTCCGCGGGGACCGAGACCGTCTACGAGATCCGCAACCCGTGGCAGCGCGCCTGGGCCGAATATCAGCCGGGCGCGAGCCGGATCGATTACGTCCGCCCGGTCGGCGCGGGTAGCGATTCGCTGCTCCTGACCTACGGCCAGACCACGCGCCGCAGCCGCACCTGGTGGCGCAACGTGCTCGACCAGTTCGGCGCCAGCGACGTGCTGATCGCGATCGCCGACCTCAAGCACCAATACCCCGGCGGGCCGGTGCAGGGCACCTTCACCGCGCGCTACGGGCCTGACGACACCTTCCTGGGCAGCTTCACCATGACCGCGCCGAGCCAGGCCGCGCTCCCGCAGATGCTGGGCCAGGCGGTGCTGCGGATGAACGCGCTCTACGAGCAGGCACTATCCGACGGGAAGCTCAAGCCCGATCCGACGCTGAATCTCGGCACGCCGCAGATCGATCCGATGATCCAGCAACTGATCGAGCTCGGCCGCGCCGCCGATGCGCAAGCGCGCGCCGCTGCGGCCGCGCAGAATGCCGCGACGCCGCTCGCCACCGACAGCGCGGCGCCGACGGTGATCAACACCTTCACCGTGCAGTTCGCCTCGCCCGATGCGTCGGCATTCGAAGGCACCGTCGCCTCGGTACGTGCGGCGATCGGTGTGCGCGGGGCCGGGGTCACCAGCACCGCGATCGGCGGTACCTCGCTGATGTCGGTCACTTTCGGAGGCGACGCCGCGGCGTTCGCCGCCGCGCTGCGGACGCGCGGCTACAATGTGCGCCAGTCGGGCAACCAGTTCTCGATCAGCAGGTGAGCGCGCAGGCATGAGCCAGATCGCGCTGCCGCTGACCACGCGGCGGGCGGACGACCCGGCGCGGATCGTGGTCGGCAACGCCAACCGCGCGGCGATCGACGCGCTCGCCGATCCCTCGGGTTGGCCCTACGGCGCGGCGATCCTCGCCGGACCTTCGCGTAGCGGCAAGACCTTGCTGGCCCGCTGGGCCGAAGGGCAAGGCGCGGTCGAGGCAATCGACGACGCCGAGGGCGCTGACGAGACCGACCTGTTCCACCGCTGGAACCGCGCGCAGGAAAGCGGCCAGCCGCTGCTCCTCGTGACCAACCGCGATCCGTGGGAGATCGCGCTGCCCGACTTGCGCAGCCGCCTCGGCGCCGCGCTCCACCTCACCATCGGCATCCCCGACGACGAGATGATCGCCGCGCTGATCGAGGCGCATGCCGAGGCGCGCTCCCTTGTCCTCGGCGATGGCGCGCTTACCTATCTCGTGCCGCGGCTCGAGCGCAGCTTTGCCGGGATCGAGGCGGTGGTCGCCGCGATCGACCGATTGAGCCTCGAGCGGATGGTCCCGCCGACCCAGTCGGTGTGGCGTGACGCGCTCGAAGCGGTGCAGGGGGCGGAGCAGCCGCGCTTGCTTTGAGCAGGGTTTGGTGGGAGTCTGACGCGCAATGCTCGACCGCTTGATCGATTACCTCGACTCCATCCGTGCGCGCGATCCTGCCCCGCACTCGCGGTGGGAGATCCTTCTCTATCCGGGCGTCATCGCCGTGGGCATGCACCGCGCGGCGCACTGGCTGTACGAAGCGCGGCTGTTCTTCCTTGCCCGCCTGATCAACCACTTCAGCCGCTTCCTGACCGCGATCGACATCCATCCCGGCGCGAAGATCGGCCGCAACCTGTTCATCGATCACGGCTTCGTCGTGATCGGAGAGACAGCGGAACTCGGCGACAACGTGACGATCTACCAGTGCGTCACACTGGGCGGGACCAACCCCACCAACGGCATCGGCGGCAAGCGTCATCCCACCGTGCGGGACAACGTCATCATCGGCTCGGGCGCGCAGATCATCGGCCCGATCACCGTTGGCGCGCGGGCGCGCATCGGCGCGAACGCGGTCGTCACCGACGAAGTGCCCGAGGGCGCGACGATGATCGG
>JAEWKG010000328.1 GCA_023386135.1 Pseudomonadota bacterium
GCAGCCGGGCCTCGGCGACCCGGATTTGCTCCGACAGCGCGGTGTAGCGCTCGGCCTGCTTGGCCTGGCGGCGCAGCGTGGCGATCTGGCTGTCGAGCCCCGCCATCAGGTCTTCCAGCCGCGCCAGGTTGGCCTCGGTCTGGCGGAGCTTGCCTTCGGCATCTCGGCGGCGGACGTGGAGTCCAGCGATGCCGGCGGCCTCCTCCAGCATCATTCGCCGCTCGGCCGGCTTGGCGGCGATGACCTGCGCGATCTTGCCCTGGCTCACCAGCGCGGGGGAGTGGGCGCCCGTCGCCGCATCGGCGAAGGTCAGCGCGACATCCTTGGCGCGCACATCGCGGCCGTTGACGCGGTAGGCGCTGCCGGCGCCGCGCTCGATCCGGCGGACGACTTCGAGCGGCTCGCCCTCGTCGGTGTCACCCGCCAGCACCACTTCGGCGAAGTCACGTGGCGGCCGGCTGGCGGTGCCGGCGAAGATGACGTCCTCCATCCCGCCCGAACGCATGGATTTGGGCGAGTTCTCGCCCATCACCCAGCGGATCGCTTCGAGCAGGTTGGACTTGCCGCAGCCGTTGGGGCCGACGACCCCGGTCAGCCCCGGCTCGATGCGCAGCTCGGACGGCTCGACGAAGCTCTTGAAACCGGAGAGCTTGAGCCGCCTGATCCGCATGCGCCGGGGCGTGCTGTGCCCTTAGCGGGCACCCGCCTTTTGCAAGGCGGCCTCGAGCACGTCCCAGGTGTTGCCGTCGAGCTTGTTGCCGTTGATCACCAGCGTCGGCGTGCCGTTGATGCCGTCGTTGCCGTACTTCTCGGCCAGCTTGGCGACCTTCTCGGCCTTCGAGGCGTCGGCGAGGCAGGTGTGCGCCTGATCGGCCGACACGCCGCGCTTGGCGAAGAAGTCGGTGTAGCCGAGCGCGTCGGACAGCCCGATGTAGCGCTGGGCGGGCGGAAGCGCGCTCGCCGCCTGCGCCCGGTCGATCGCGGCCTTGTCGTTGTAGATCTCGTTCATCGCGTCGAAGTTGGTGTAGATCTGCGCAATGAGCGGGAAGAACGTGTCCTTGCCCGCGCAGGACGCGAGCATCGTCAGCGGAACGTCCTGCGGGTGGATCGCGAAGCTGCGGAATTCCCAGCTCACGCGGCCGCTGCCGACATAGTCGTTCATCAGCTTCTCGCCGCCGTCCTGCTCCAGCTTGGCGCAGTGCGGGCAGGAGAGCGATCCGTACTCGACCAGCTTGATCGGCGCGTTCGGGTTGCCGACCACGTAACCGCCGTCCTCGGTCTCGCTGACCGTCTCGGTCCACGACTTGCCGGCCGGCGCGGCGACCTTGGCCACCGGTTCGCCGCTGGCGTCGCCGTCCTTCTTGCAGGCCGAAAGCGACAGCGCCGCGGCGAGCGACAGGAGGGCGGCAGTGCGGAAGCGGTTGGAGTGCATCGGTGTCCTCATGAGAATGATCGAAGATAGACTAGCACACGCGCCGGGTGAAGCGTGCCGCCGGGCTGTCCACAGCTAGGGTTACAGGCGCGCGTCGAGCTGCGGGCGCAGGATGCTCCAGCTATAGGTGCCGGCGAGGCGGACCCCGTCGATCAGGAAGCTGGGGGTGCCGGATATGTCCCACTTCTTGTCGTCGGCGGCGGACTGGTCGGCGAGGCGTTTGGCCAGCGCTTCGTCCGACAGGCAGCGGTCGAGTCCCGGCCGGTCGTAGCCTCGCGGGATCATGATGTCGTAGAAGCCGAGGTCGCTCGCGATCGCGCGGCGGCGGGCCGGGCCGGGGCCGCTGAACCAGCGCGCCTTCTGCCCGGCGGTGGCGTGCTCCGCGATCGGCAGCCACTTGGGCTGGCTCAGCATGATCGCGGCGTGATTTCGGGGAAACTTGATCGCCGGCCCGCAATTGGTGAGCATCGCGGCGGTGAGATCCACGGGATCGCGCACCACGTGCCGCACGTCGAGCTGCACCTTGCCGGTGGCGACGTAGAGATCGACCGCGCTCGAGCCTTCCTGCGCGAACTCGCCGCAGTGGGGACAGGTATAGCTGACGAACTCGGTCAGCTTCACCTTGGCCGCCGGGTTCCCGATCTGGTGGCCGCCGCCGATCGTGGCGACGGTGGTCAGCCAGTTGCCTGCCGCGAGTGAGGCTGTGGCGGTCAGCGCGGCAACGGTTGCCAGCCCGACAGATGCGAACTTCACTTCACGGTCTCCTATCCCCCCAGCGAGCGAGCGAGCGATTCCAATACCGCGCGCAGCTCCGGATCGCCGATGTCGCGCAAGCTGTCGCCCAGCTCGAGCGGGATCGGCTTGAGCGACGGCGGCCCGGCGTTGGGCGCTTCAACACGCGGCGGATTAACCGTCCCTTGCCGCAGCTTGACCCGGGCGACCGCCTTGTAGCCGAAGAAGCGGTTCACGCGCTCGACGATCTCGGGGATCACGTGCTGGATCAGCGGGGCATGCGCCGGCAGCACCACGAGCTGGAGGATGCCGTCTGACTTCTCACCCGGAGCGAAACGGATCGCCTCGGGTGCGCAGACCTTGGCGTGATGCTCGCCGACGATTTCGGGCCAGCGGGTGACCACGCTCGACTGGACGAAGCCGAATCGGCGAAACGCGGTGCGGCCGACTTGCGGGGTCAGCTCGGCGATCGAGCGCGCAGGCCCGCCGCGCCGCCGTTCGTAGCTGCGCGCCGCGGCTTTCACTTTAGGTTTCGCGTCCCGTTCCATCGTCGCGCGGGCCATGCCATAGGCGCCGCGTGAGCGCCATCGAGCACAGCGTCGGAAGCCGGTTGCTCGCGTGGTACGACCGGCACGCGCGCAAGCTCCCGTGGCGCAGCCCGCCCGGTGCGCCGCCGCCCGACCCGTACCGGGTATGGCTGTCGGAGGTGATGCTGCAGCAGACCACCACCGCCGCGGTCGCGCCATACTACCTCCGCTTCACCGAGCGCTGGCCGACGGTCGAGGCACTCGCCGCGGCCAACGAGGCCGAGATCATGAGCGCGTGGGCGGGGCTCGGCTATTACTCGCGCGCCCGTAACCTGATCGCCGCCGCGCGCGCGGTAGTAGCGCGAGGGGCGTTTCCGGACACCGAGGAGGGCCTGCGCGCGCTGCCCGGTGTCGGCGCCTACATCGCGGCGGCGGTCGCCAGCATCGCGTTCGGCCGCCGCGCGGTGGTGGTGGACGCCAATGTCGAGCGAGTGATCGCGCGCCTGTTTGCTATCGCCGACCCGTTGCCACAGGCGCGCAAGGCGATCCGGTCGCGCACCGATGCGATCACGCCCGGCACGCGCGCCGGCGACTTTGCGCAGGCCATGATGGACCTCGGCGCGACTGTTTGCACGCCGCGCAACCCGCGCTGCCTGGTCTGCCCGCTGGGTGAGACGTGCCTGGCCCGTGCCAGCGGAGAGCCCGAGCGCTATCCGGTCAAGCCGGCCAAGAAGGCTAAGCCGCTGCGCCGCGGCGTGGCGCTGTGGATCGAGCGCGAAGGCCAGGTCTGGCTGGTCCGGCGGGAGAGGACCGGGATGCGCAGCGGGATGCGCGCGCTGCCCGACGACGGGTGGTCGGCGCGCGGCGACGGGGCCGGCGCACCGCCGGGCGAGTGGCGCGAGCCGGGCCTGGTGCGCCACGGCTTCACGCACTTCGATCTCGAACTCACCGTGCTTGTCGCAACCGCGGCCAAGGGTCCGATCGGATCGGGCGAGTGGTGGCCGATCGATCGCCTACAAGAAGCCGGCCTGCCGACCCTGTTCGCTAAGGCCGCGGCGCGAGCGCTCGCCTAGAGCAATCCGCCGCCGAGCATCAGCCGCAGGATCGCGATCACCAGCACGATCAAGCAGAAGTTGCGGCCGCCATTCGAGCGGGAAAGTGCGCCAATGCCTGCCCCCAGAATAGCGATGGGCAGCACCACCCAGTTACCCCAGCCGAGGAAAGGCAGCGCCGACGGAATCGCCAGCACGAGCGCGACGATGCCGATGAGGATCGAGACGATGTTCAGCATGGTGTCTTATATGCGTAGGGCACTCGGTCGTTTCAAGCCCGATTGACCGCGCCCGCCCCATGAAGCACATCCCGATTTGCAACCGGTCGCGGGAGGGATTGATGGCGTACAGGGATTTCACCGAGGCGCAGCTGTCGCGCCGTTCGTTGCTGCGCGCGGGCGCTTTCCTCGGCGCCGGGGCGGCGCTCGGCGGGCTGCCGCTCGGCAGTGCGGCGTTCGCGCAGGACGCGGCGCAGTGGGGCAACGTGACGAAGCTCGCGAACGACTACGTTTCGGCGCGCAAGGTCGCCAACATCGTCGCCGCCTTGGGCTGGGACCAGGCCGCGCCCGAGGTGGTCGCGTCGGGCACGCTCGCGCTCGGCCAAGCAGCGCCCGCGACGATCGACAGCCTCTATCGCATTTATTCGATGACCAAGCCGATCACCGGCATGGCGACGATGATCCTGATCGACGAGGGCAAGCTCGGGCTCGACCAGCCGCTGTCCGACATCATTCCCGCGTTCGCCAAGATGCAGGTGCAGAAGACCTACGACGGCTCGATCACCGATCTCGAACCGGCGAAGCGGCAGATCACCATCCGCAACCTGCTCACCCATACCGCGGGCCTCGGCTATTCGATCATCCAGAAGGGGCCGATCAAGACCGCGTACGAGGATGCCGGGTTGATCCCCGGCCAGGTGACCAAGCTGCCGCTCGCTGCCGCGTTCGGACGCGGGAAGCCGGTCGACAGCCTCGAGAAGTTCGCCGCCGGCCTCGCCACCATGCCGCTGGTCGCGCAGCCGGGCACGCGCTGGTCCTATTCGGTCGGGCTCGACCTGATGGGGCGGGTGATCGAGGTAGTCTCCGGCCAGACGTTCGATGCCTTCCTCAAGCAGCGCATCTTCGAGCCTACCGGCATGACCAGCACGTTCTTCCGGGTGCCGGCGAGCGAGCTCAATCGCCTGACCACCAACTACGGCGTGCTTAACGGACAGCTGCTGCCGATCGACCCGCCAGCGCAGTCGGTTTATGCCGACGATCCTGCGTTCCCGTTCGGCGGCGCGGGACTCGTCTCCTCGGCGCGCGACTATGACCGGTTCCTGCGCATGCTGCTCGGTTACGGCAAGATCGACGGGACGCGGGTGATGAGCGAGCTCGCGGTGCGGGTGGGCACCTCCAACCTCCTGCCCGACAGCGTCGACACAAAGGGCACATTTGCCGACGGCGCCGGCTTCGGCGCGGGTGGCCGCGTGGGGCTGGGCGAGACCGCCGGCAGCTACGGCTGGGGCGGGGCGGCGGGCACGGTCGCCTTTGCCGACTTCAAGCGCGGCCTGCGCGCGACGATGATGACCCAGTATATGCCGGGCGAAAGCTATCCGCTGACGAGCGAGTTCAACCAGGCGGTCCGCGCGGACCTGATCGCGATGGCGGATCACGGGGTGGTGCACCGGGCCGGCTCATGATTGCCTTCGCCGGATCGCAGCTCGACCGCGCCGACCATATCCGCAGCGATCCCGAGGCCCTCGCCGGGCTGATGAACTGGCGCGCGCGGCTACTGCGGCTCGACGGGTTGTTGCCGTCATACGACGCAGCCACCGGCGAGATCGGCTGGGGCGCGCTGGCGGAGGCGCCCGAGGACGCCGAGCTGGTGTTTCTCGGCCTGTTCGACGGAAAGGCGTGCTTCGCGGCTGTGCCTGCGGAGGGTGCGGATGGCCCCGCCTATGCCCAGCCGCAGGTGTGGCAGGCGATGCAGGTGCTCTCGCCCGGCGACCTCGCGCTCTACGGT
>JAEWKG010000073.1 GCA_023386135.1 Pseudomonadota bacterium
TCGTAGAACGACTTCGGATCGAGCTTGAGGAGCTTGTCGTTACCCGTTGGAATAACGCGCGAATAATCGGGAAAAGTGCCGTCGATCAACTTGCTGGTCAGCACCACGCCGCCTTCGCCGCCGAGGGTGAAGCGGATCTTGCTCGCCGACAGGTCGATCTGCACGTTGCCGTCGAGCGCCTCCTCGAGGAGCTTGCGCAGCTCGGCCACCGCTTTGCGCGGCACGATCACGTCGGGCATGCCCTCCGCCCCATCGGGGCGGGGAATGGTGAAGCGAGCCAGGCGGTGGCCGTCGGTCGCGGCTGCCTTCAGCACCGGCTGGTCCTCATCCGACACGTGCAGGAAGATGCCGTTGAGATAGTAGCGCGTCTCTTCGGTCGAAATCGCAAAGCGCGTGCGGTCGATCAGCTCGGCCAGCGTCTTGGCGGGCAGTTCGAAGCTGGTCGGCAGATCGCCTTCGACGATCACTGGGAAGTCGTCCCGTGGCAGCGTGGGAAGCGAGAAGCGGCTGCGGCCGGCCTTCACCGTCATGCGGTTCTCGGCGGTTTCCAGGCTGACCTGGCTGCCTTCCTGCAGCTTCCGCGCAATGTCAAACAGAAGGTGCGCCGAAACGGTGATCGCGCCCGCGCTTTCCACCGAGGCGGCGGCGATGTTCTCGACCACCTGCAGGTCGAGGTCGGTCGCCATGACCTTGAGCGTCCCGCCGTCCGAGGCATCGAGCAGCACGTTCGACAGGATCGGGATGGTGTTGCGGCGTTCGACCACCGACTGCACGTGGGACAGGCAGCGCAGCAGCGTCGCGCGTTCGATGGTGGCCTTCATCGTTCCTACTCTTACCCCTCACGCGCCCGTCAGGCCAAACCGCGGCCGGAATCGCTCACGAGCGCCGGAAATTACCCGAATATCCTTAGCGGGAGGCCCGTTTTCGGCAAGGATGAACCCCGCCGCGGCCAATTCCCTTGGGGATAATCGCTAGGATATCATCGCCATGCCGCCGTTGACGTGGAGCGTCTGGCCGGTGACGTAGCCGGCCTCCTTGCTGGCGAGGTAGGCGACCGCGGCCCCGATATCCTCGCCCTCGCCCATCCGGCCCATCGGAATCCGCCCATTGAGCGCGTCCTTCTGCGCGTCCGGCAACTGGTCGGTCATCGCCGTGCGGATGAACCCGGGTGCGACGCAATTGACGGTGATTCCGCGGCTCGCCAGTTCCTGCGCCAGCGCCTTCGACATCGCGGTGAGCCCTCCCTTCGCCGCGGCGTAGTTGGCCTGGCCCGGGTTTCCGGTCGCGCCGACCACGCTGGTGATGGTGACGATCCGTCCGAAACGCGCCTTCATCATGGGCTTCGATGCCGCGCGCATCAGGCGGAATGCAGCCTCGAGGTTGATGCGGATGACCTGCTCCCACTCCTCGTCCTTCATCCGCATCGCCAGGTTGTCGCGGGTGATCCCGGCGTTGTTGACCAGGATATCGAGCTTGCCGAACGTGTCGATCGCCGCCGGCACCAGTTCCTCGACTTGCGTGGTGTTGCTGAGGTCGCAAGTGATCTCGACGTGATCGCCGCCGACCTCGCGGTTGAGCTGCTCGCGGAACACTCGCAGCTTCTCGCTGTTCGAGCCCGACAGTGCGATCCGCGCGCCCTGCCGCGCCAGGGCATAGGCGATCGCCGAGCCGATCCCGCCGCTGGCGCCGGTGACCAGCGCAGTCTGTCCTTCGAGGCTGAACATCATCCGATCTCCTTCGCCAGCGCTTCGATGTCGGCCATCGTGACGACGCTGGTAACCTTGGCTTCGGAATCGATCCGGCCGATCATCGGGCCGAGCACCTTGCCGCCCAGTTCGACGAACTCCTCGACCCCGGCCGCTCGCATCGCCAGCACGCTTTCGCGCCAGCGCACGCGGCCGCACACCTGCTCGACCAGCAGGCGCTGTTCTTCCTCGGGTTGAACCACTTGTGCGGCGGTGACGTTGGCGTAAATGGGCAGCCGGAAGGCCTGTGGAGGGACGTGCTGCAAAGCCTCCGCCATCGCGTCGGCCGCCGGTTGCATCAGGTCGCAGTGGAACGGCGCCGACACCGGCAACAGGACACCCCGCTTGATGCCATGGTCCTTGACCAGCGCCACCGCCCGCTCGATCGCCTCGCGGTGGCCTGAGAGGACCACCTGCGTCGGATCGTTATCGTTGGCGACCTGGCACACCTGACCTTCGGCCGCTGCCTCGGCCAGCGCCTGCGCCTTCTCGAGATCGGCTCCCAGCAAGGCGCACATCGCGCCCACCCCGACAGGCACCGCCGCCTGCATCGCCTGTCCGCGCAGTTTGAGCAGCCGCGCGGTATCGGCAAGGCTGAAGGCACCGGCGGCACACAGCGCGGTATACTCGCCCAGACTGTGCCCGGCGACGCAATCTGCGGCGGCGGTCAGCGCGATTCCGCCTTCCTTTTCAAGCACTCGCAGCACCGCGATGGCGTGCGCCATGATCGCGGGCTGGGCGTTTTCGGTGAGGGTGAGTTGATCCTCTGGCCCCTCCGCCATGATCGCCGACAGCTTCTGCCCCAGTGCGTCGTCGACCTCCTGGAACACCTCGCGCGCAGCGGTGCTGGCGGCGGCGAGTTCGGTGCCCATACCGACTTTCTGGCTCCCCTGCCCGGGGAAGACGAACGCTCTCATTGCTGACCTCTCCTTTGCGAAGAGCGCCTATGCGCCCCCGCGGCGTGCGGCAAGGCCGAAGGGCACGATGCGGTTGGCGGGATCGTGCCCCACCTCGGCGCGGCCGAGGTAGGGGAAGCCGCCGACCTCGCACCAATGGCGCGCGATATCCTCGGCCTCCGACCCGAACGGCCGATCATTTTCCGGCACCGCCGTGACCATGCCGAGCCGCAATCCGGCGATACCCTGAAGGTGAGAGGCGAGGTGGAAGAACAGGCGGTCGATCGCGTAGAGATGCTCGGCCACCTCCTCGACGATGACCACGTGGCCGGTCAGGTCGGGCATCAACGAAGTTCCGGTGAGCGCCGCGAGCGTGATGAGGTTGAAGGCCACTGTCGGACGCTCGTCGAGCGTTGCCTCCAGCCCCTCTTCATTGCCCCCAAACCACGCGAGCGCGCGGCGCACGCTTTGCTCGCCGCCTCGTCCCATGATGCCGCCCGCCATCGGGCCATGCGCGGGCCGGCCTATCCCCGCCTTGTAGAGTCCCGCGAGGACGAATCCGCAGTCGGAGAACCCAAGGTACGCCTTGTCACGCGCCGCTGGTGCCATTGCGTCGATCGCCGTTTGCGCGATACGGTTGGAGCCGTAACCGCCGCGGGCGAACCACACCGCGTCGGTCGCCGGGTCGTTGGCGCAGTCCAGCAGCGCTGACAGGCGCAGCCTGTCGGGCCCCGCGAAGTGGCCCGCGACTGCGAAACACTGCTCGTGGAAATCAAGCGTGAGATCGGGAAACTCGGCGGCCGCCAGCGCGGTCACGCGATCCGCGACCTCGCGGGTAATCGGGGTGGCCGGTGCACAGATCGCGATACGGGTCATCGCGGGGATCCTAGCAGCGCTTCCCTTTGTGTGCAGCCCCGACTAGGCACCCCGCGCAATATGACCGGCCCGCTCGACCCCACGCAACGCCCCTGGTTCTTCTGCGGCATCGGCGGATCGGGCATGCTTCCGCTGGCGCAGATCGTCCACGGCCTGGGCGGCACAGTCGCCGGGTCAGACCGCAGCCGCGACCAGGGGCGCAGTGTCGAGAAGTTTGCCTGGCTCGAGGATAACGGCTTCGCTCTGTTTCCCCAGGACGGCAGCGGCGTGACCAGCGACAAGCAGATCGTCGTCGCCAGCGCGGCGGTCGAGGACACGGTGCCCGAGATCGTCAAGGCCACAGCCCTCGGGTGCGAACGCAAGACCCGCGCCGAACTCAACGCGGCGCTGTTCAATGCAGCCGACACCGGCATCGCGGTCGCCGGAACCAGCGGCAAGTCGACCGTAACGGCTATGCTGGGGTGGATTTTGCACCATACGGGACGTGCCCCAACGATCATGAACGGGGCGGTGATGAAGAATTTCGTCACCCCGGATAATCCGTTCGCGAGCGCCCAGGTGGGCGGGCGCGACCTGTACGTCAGCGAGGTGGATGAAAGCGACGGCTCGATCGCGCTTTATCGGCCCGAGGTGGGAATCCTCCTCAACGTCAGCCTCGACCACAAAAGCATGGACGAGCTGCGCGTACTGTTCGGCGGTTATCTGCAGACCGCGAAGACGGCGGTCATCAATGCCGACGACCCCGAGGCGCGTGCGCTTGCGGAAGGTCACCCCAGGACGATCAGCTTCAGTCTGGGTTACGAAGTCGAGGCGGACATCTGGGTCGAACCGGTGACGATCACCGAGGACGCATCCGGGACGATGGCGGATGTGTTCGACCGGCGCCTTGAACGCTCGGGCTACTTGCTCAAGCTGGCCATGCCGGGCGTTCACAACCTGTCCAATGCACTCGCCGCCATCGCCGGTGCCAGTGCGGCTGGCGTGCCGGTGGCCGAAGCAGTCGCGGCGCTCGAAAGCTTCAAGGGCCTCGCCCGCCGCTTCGACATCATCGGCACGAGTCCGGCGGGGATCACGGTCTTCGATGACTTCGGCCATAATCCCGAGAAGTGCGCGGCGACTCTGCGCACGCTCAAGAAACATTCGGGCCGCGTGATCGCCTACTTCCAGCCGCACGGGTACGGTCCGCTGCGGCAGATGGGGCATGAGTTGGCGGAGACATTCGCGCGCGAATTGAGCGGGGATGATGTCACTATCCTCAGCGACCCGGTCTACTTCGGCGGCACCGCGGATCGCAGCGAGGGTGCGGATCGAGTCGTTCGACTCATCAATGAAGCGGGCGGGCGGGCTGAACACCTCGCCGCGCGCGACTCGGTGGCGGAACGCATTGTAGCGATCGCCAAACCCGGCGACCGCGTGGTCGTCATGGGCGCAAGGGACGACACGCTGACCGAGTTCGCGAAGGACCTGCTCGCCCGCCTGCCTTAGGCGCGTTCGCGATGGCTGCCGCGAGCGATGTGCACGCCGTGCAGCAGCATCGCGATGGCCGCGCCCAGCACCAGACCGACAAGCGCGGACGCCGCAGCATAAGTCAGCCAACCGAGGATGCCGGCCAGCGCGCCGGTCGCGCCCTCGACCGCGTGGCGCACGGCCTCTACGATGTGTTCCGGCCCGGGCACGCCGAGGCCAGCGAGCCCATGCAGGATGATCCCTCCGCCGACCCACAGCATCGCCACCGTCCCGATCGCCGACAGTGCGCTCAGCACGTGCGGCATGGCGTGCACCATCCCCTTTCCCAGCTTGCGCGATGCGGCGGAGGATCGCCTGGCGAGGTGAAGTCCGATGTCGTCCATCTTCACGATCAGCCCGACCGCGCCGTAGACCAGCACAGTGATGCCGATGCCGACGATGGCCAGCACCGCCGCACGCGCAAATAAGCTCTCAGCTGCGACCTGTCCCAACGTGATCGCCATGATCTCGGCCGACAGGATCAGGTCGGTCCGCACCGCGCCGCTCACCCGCGCTTGTTCGAACGCAACCGGGTCGGAGACTTCATCTTCGAGCGTTTCGCCGTGCTTGGCGCCACCGAGCTTCTCGATGACCTTCTCGGCGCCTTCGTAGCTGAGGTACGCGCCGCCGAGCATCAACAGCGGGGTGATCGCCCACGGCAGGAATTCGCTCAATAGCAGCGCCGCCGGGAGCAGGATCAGCAGCTTGTTGCGCAAGCTGCCTTTGGTGATCTTGGCGATAATCGGCAGTTCGCGATCGGGGGTGAAGCCGGTGACGTAATTGGGCGTCACCGCCGCATCGTCGATCACCACGCCTGCCGCCTTGGCGCCCGCGCGGCTCGCCGCCACGCCGACGTCGTCGATTGACGCCGCCGCCGCACGCGCGATCACCGCCACGTCGTCAAGCAGGGCTACCAAACCACCCGACACCGCAATCTCCTTCGCGACGGCCCCTGCCCGCGCGTTCGCAGGTGCACAAGACTT
Organism: Pseudomonadota bacterium; assembly: GCA_023386135.1. Classification (GTDB taxonomy): domain Bacteria; phylum Pseudomonadota; class Alphaproteobacteria; order Sphingomonadales; family Sphingomonadaceae; genus Tsuneonella. Next base: position 6,007 of record JAEWKG010000073.1, read on the forward strand.
GCTTTTGCGCTGTATGCCGCTATGTGCGCCGCTTCCTCGGGCCAGCCTCGGGGAAAGAAGAAAGCCGGAGGGGCCCCGTCATCCGGACGGACAAGCCAGCGATCGGCACAACCAAGGACGCAAGATATGGCTCTCTACGAGCACGTGTTTCTCGCGCGCCAGGACCTGAGCCAGGCTCAGGTCGACGCATTGGCCGCGACGGCCACCGAGATCGTCGAAGCGAACGACGGCAAGGTGACCAAGACCGAGACCTGGGGTCTCAAGAACCTCGCCTACAAGATCGACCGCAACCGCAAGGCGCACTTCGTGCTGCTCAACATCGAGGGCCCCGGCGCCGTCGTTGCCGAGCTCGAGCGTCAGACCCGCATCAACGAGGACGTCATCCGTTACCTCTCCGTGCGCGTCGACGAGCACGAAACCGGCCCGAGCGTGATGATGCGCAAGAGCGACCGCGACCGCAAGCCGCGCCGCGACCGTGAAGGGGAGCGCGACTGATGGCCCGCCCGTTTTTCCGCCGCCGCAAGTCCTGCCCGTTCTCGGGCAAGAACGCGCCGAAGATCGACTACAAGGACGTGCGCCTGCTGCAGGGCTTCATGTCTGAGCGCGGCAAGATCGTGCCGAGCCGCATCACCGCCGTGTCGGGCAAGAAGCAGCGCGAACTCGCCCAGGCGATCAAGCGTTCGCGCCAGATCGGCCTCCTGCCGTACATCGTGAAGTAGGGAGAGCCAGAACATGGATATCATCCTGCTCGAACGCGTCGCAAACCTTGGCGCCATGGGCGATGTCGTGACCGTCAAGGACGGCTACGCGCGCAACTTCCTGCTGCCGCAGAAGAAGGCGCTCCGCGCCAACGATGCGAACCGCAAGGTCTACGAAGCCAACCGCGAGCGTCTCGAGACCGAGAACGCCAACCGCCGCGGCGACGCCGAGAAGGCGGGCGAGAAGCTCGCGGGCGCCGAGATCGTGCTGATCCGTTCGTCGTCGAACGCCGGCCAGCTCTACGGCTCGGTCAACGTGCGCGACGTCGTCAGCGGCCTCGAAGATGCCGGCCACAAGGTCGACAAGCGCCAGGTCGTCATGGGTCACCCGATCAAGACGCTCGGCATCCACGACGTGACCATCGCACTGCACCCGGAAGTGCACGTGACGGTCAAGGCCAACGTCGCCCGTTCGGACGACGAGGCCGAGCTGCAGCGCCAGGGCATCGACGTGATCGGCGCGATGGCCGAAGAAGAGCGCAGCGAGAGCGAAGGCTTCACCGAAGCCGTCGATCCGTCGCTCGAGCCCGGCGAAATCCCGGCCGACCTGCTCGAAGAGCGCGCCGAGGCCAGCGAAGGCTGATCGCTTCGACAACAGATTGAGGGGCGCGGGACCGGCCGGTTCCGCGCCCCTTTTTCTTTGTCCGCGCCCGCGCTATCGGCGGTCGATGCAATCAGTCGAAACGATACTCCAGCAGCTCGACGAGCTGTACGCCCGCGCGGTCGAGACCCTGCGGGCCGACGTCTTGGCCTTCGCCCGCGACGGCACCCTTCCCTCCCCCTCGCGCCGCATCGACGGCAGCTACGCCTATCCCGAACTCCGGGTCCGCTTCGGCGGCGGCGAGCCGCTGCAAGGCCGCAGCCGCGCGTTCGGGCGCTTGAATACGCCCGGAACCTACGCCACGACCGTCACGCGGCCGGCATTGTTCGCCGATTACTTGCGCGACCAGCTCGAGCACATCACCTGCGACTACGACGTCGAAATGGAAGTACGGCCGTCTCGGCAGGAAATACCGTTTCCTTACGTGCTCGACGGCGCGGTGGGCGCGGAGATGGCGGGGATCAGCCCGCAGGAGCTTGCGCGGCATTTCCCTGCTACCGAACTTGCGCTGATCGGCGACGAGCTCGCCGACGGGATCGACCCGACCAGCGGCGACACCATTCCATTGTCGCTGTTCGACGGCCTCCGGACCGATTTCTCGCTCGCCCGACTGGCGCACTACACCGGCACGCGAATCGAGCACTTCCAGCGCTTCATCCTGTTCACCAACTATCACCGCTACGTCGACGAGTTCGTCGATTGGGCGGCCGAGCAGCTCGGCGAAAACGGCTGCACCGCGCGCGCCGGCGCGGGCGGGCTGATGCTCACCGAGCGCAAAAGCGACGCGCGGCTGCAGCTCTCCGACACCGCATGGCGGCGGCACCAGATGCCGGCCTATCACCTGATCGGTGAGAACCGCTCGGGCATCACGCTGGTCAACATCGGCGTCGGCCCGTCGAACGCCA
>JAEWKG010000199.1 GCA_023386135.1 Pseudomonadota bacterium
GCCCGAAGGTGTTGTTGATCACCGCCTTGTCGAGCGCGTTCTTGATCCATCCACCGACATGGATGCCGTTCGCAAGATCGATACCGAGCGCCGCGTCCACCAGCACATTGGACGGGCGCAGCTGAACGTCGGAGGTGCGATTGGCGACACCGCCGGAGGTGTACTGGTCGTCCTGATAGACGGCGTTGATCGAACCGTTGATCCGCCCGAACGACAAGTCGCGATCCCACAGCAGCCCTACAGCGCCCGACCACTTCGGTGCATAAGCCAGCGGGAGGTCGCTGTTATCGGTCGGGTTGTTGACGCCGTCGCTGGTAAGATCGGTCAGGTTCTCGAGGAACCGGGCGTGAAGGTAGGCGGCGTTGGCGTTCACGCGGAACCCGCCGCCCAGCACGATTTCGGTTTCCGCCTCGACCCCGTCGATGCGCGCCTTGCCCGCATTGGTGACGATCGATTCGTAGACGCCGGCCGAGGTAAGGCCCTGCGTTCCCACCTGCATGTTCGAATAGTCGGACCGAAACGCCGCCATGTTGAAGCGGACGCGCCGATCGAGGAGTTCGGACTTGAAGCCCGCCTCGAAGCTGGAGACGGTTTCCGCGCCGTACGGCCCGGCGGAGGTGAAGCTGGCCGCGCGTCCGTTGAAGCCGCCGCTGCGGAAGCCCTTCGACCAGCTGCCATAAAGCAGCAGGTCATCGGTGGCCTTGTAGCTCACGCCGAGCTTCGGCGAGAAATTGTCCCAGCTCGCGCGATAGGTCATCGAGGTGGGGAAGAAGAGCGGCTGGTTGGTGAAGGTCTTGTCTTCGGAGCTGTAACGGCCCCCCGCGGTCAGCGTCAGCGCTTCGAACGGGTGCACATCCACCTGCCCGAACGCCGCATAAGCGCTGTTCGACTGACTCGCGATCTGCGGGACGGTTGCGCCGCCGTAGATCAGTCCGCTCTGTCGGTTGGTGATGTTGTAGGACTGGTTGAGGTAGAAGAGGCCCGCGACGTAGTCGATCAGGTTCGAGCCTTCCGACGCGATCCGCACTTCCTGGCTGAACTGGTTGTGCTTCTGGTCGCGATAGGCGGAGAAGAAGTCGATCGCGCTGCCGTCGTAGTCGCTCTGCACCTTGTCGTAGAATTCGCGGTAGCCGGTCACCGAGGTGATGGTCGCGCCCCCTAGGTGCCAGTCCATGGTGTAGGCGATGCCCCAGGTATCGAGCTTCGCGAACAGCGGCGTGTTGTCATAGACGGTGTACGGATCGGTCGGATCGGAATCGCCCGCCGGCACCACCGGGGTGGCGGTCCCGGTGTCTGGACTGAAGTTGTAGTAGACGTTGCCCGGCAACGAGGCATTGCGGAATGCCGCGCCCGAGCCGCGCTCGCGGTCGTAGTCGACGACGAGGGCGGCTTCGAACTCGGGAGTGGGCTTGGCGACAAAGGTCACCCGGCCCGAGAACACCTCGTTGTCGCCAACGCGCTTCTTGGTGGTCGCGTCGTAGTTGTAGCCATCGTAGTTCTTGTACAGGCCGCTTACGCGCACCGCGAATGTGTCGCCGACGGGCGTCTCAAGCGCGGCGCGGACTTCGCGCCGGCCGTGATCGCCGCCGGTCAGCAGGATCTCTCCGCCGGGGGTGTCGCCGGGGCGCTTGGTGCGCACGCTGACGACGCCGCCGATCGTGTTGCGTCCGTAAAGCGTGCCCTGCGGGCCGCGAAGGATCTCGACCGACGAGATGTCGAAGAAGTCTTGCAGGGCGCCCGAGTTGCGCGCGAGGTAGACGCCGTTCATCTCGACGCCGACCGCCGGTTCGAAGGTCGATTCCACGTCCGCGAAGCCGAGTCCGCGGATGAAGAAGGCGCTGGCGTACGGGTAGGCACCGACCGGCGCGAGCACCACGTTGGGCGTCTTGGCGTTGAGGTCGGTGAGTTGCTGCACGGCCTGCGCCTCGAGGCTCGCGCTGTCGAACGCGGTGACCGATACCGGCACGTCCTGCAGCCGCTGCGAGCGGCGCTGCGCGGTGACGATGATGTCGGACACTTGCCCATCCTGGCCATCGGCGACCGTCGCCGAATCGTCCGTGGCTGCAGAGTCGGTCGCGGTAGGATCGGCGGACTGCGCCTGCACAGCCGACGGGGCGGTCACGAGAGCCGCCGCGAGCGCGAGGGCGGAAATGGCAGGGGTGATCGGCTTCCTCATCGCATGCTCTCCTTGGTGGGCGATCGCCATTCTGTGTGGCCGCTCCGGTCGCATACGGTATGCTTCGTGTGGAGATTGTCAATTTGTTTGACAAAGATTGTCAGATGATTTGACTTATGCGGACCGCGGGACGGACCGCCGCACGCACTCGGGAGTAGGCGAATGCAGGATCGAAGCGCCACTGGCCCCCTCGCCGGATTGCGGGTTCTCGAACTCGGGCAGCTGATTGCGGGCCCGTTCTGCGGGCAACTGCTCGGCGACATGGGGGCCGAGGTGGTGAAGGTGGAGCCGCCCAGCAGCGAACGGCGCCGCGGCGGCGATCCGATGCGCGACTGGGGCCAGGGCGAAGTGCCGACCTGGTGGCGGGTCATCGCCCGCAACAAGCTCTCGATCGCGCTCGACCTGAGCGATGCCGCCGATCAGGCGACCGCTCGCGAGCTCGCTGCCCAAGCCGACATCCTGATCGAAAACTTCCGCCCGGGAACCCTGGAGAAATGGGGCCTGGCGCCCGAAGTGCTCATGGCGGCCAATCCGCGCCTGATCGTCGTACGCGTATCCGGTTACGGGCAGACCGGGCCCTACGCCCAGCGCGCGGGTTTTGGCGGGATTGGCGAGGCGATGGGCGGCTGGAGAGCCATCGTCGGCGAGCCCGACCGGGCACCGGCACGCATGGGCGTATCGATCGGCGATAGCCTGGCGGCGACCTACGCCTGCATGGGGGCGCTCGCGGCGCTGCATGAGCGCGAGCGCAGCGGCTTGGGCCAGGTGATCGACGTCGCGCTCTACGAAAGCGTGCTCCAGGTAATGGAAAGCCTCGTGCCGGAGCAGGCCATCAACGGCCACGCCCGGCGCCGCACCGGCTCGATCCTGCCGGGCATTGCCCCGTCCAACGTCTATCCCTGCAGCGACGGCGAATACCTGATCGGCGCCAACGGCGACGCCATCTTCGCCCGTCTTGCCGAAGCGATGGAACAGCCCGAGCTGGCGCGCGACGAGCGCTACGCCACGCACACCGCGAGGGGCGCCAATCAGACCGCGCTCGATACGCTTATTGGCGAGTGGACGCGGTCCTTGACCGTCGAGCAACTCGAAGCGTTGATGATTGAGCACGCCGTCCCCGCGGGCCGAATCTATGGCGCTGTGGACATGTTGGACGATCCGCATTTCGCCGAACGCGGCGCGATCGTGCGCGTACCCGACGCGGAGCTTGGCGAGGTCGCCATGCAGGGGGTGTTTCCGAAGTTCTCGCGCACCCCTGGCGGTATTCGGCGCGGGGCGCCTTTGGGCGTGGGACAGGACACGGCCGAGGTGCGGGAACGCTGGCTGGGTACGAACCGGGAGGCAGCACAATGAGAATCACCCGTGCGATCGAACGCGCCGCCGTATGCGGGGCCGACAACCGGGCCATCGTGGACGGCAGCGTCGTACGGCGCTGGCGCGAGGTGGCCGACCGCGTCGCGCGCGCCGGGCAGGCTATTGCCGCGCTACCGATCGCGCCCGGCGAGCACGTCGGTATCCTGGCTGCGAACGGGGAAACATTCTTCACGCTCGATTTCGCAATACCCTGGGCTGGCGCGGTCGCCGTGCCTCTCAACACGCGCCTCACCCCATTGGAGCTGGCGTTCCAGTTGAAGGACGCAGACGTCCGCACCTTATTCTATTCACGCGAATACGCCGTCACGGCTGCCGGACTGAAGCAGGATGGCGCCGTCCGCCGCATCGTCGCGATGGACGAGCCCGATGCGGCCGCCGATGACGATCTCGGCGCGATGATCGCGCGAGGCCATCCGATCGATCCAGCTGCTCTGGGCGATCACGACCTTGCTGCCATCTATTACACCGGCGGCACGACAGGTCTCCCCAAGGGGGTCATGCTGAGCCATGCGAACCTCTACGCGATGGCGGCGAACCTCTTGATGTCGATCCCGTTCGACGAGACCTGCACGGTGTTCCACGCCGCACCGATGTTTCACCTGGCCGATATCGCGACCCTGTTCGCGACCATGACCGCTTCCACCCATGTCTTCCGCCGCACCTTCGACGCGCCCGACATGCTGCGCGCCTTCGCCGAGCACGGCGTGACCCACTGCTTCACGGTACCGGCGGTGATCGAACGGCTGGCGAGCGACCCGCTGGCGAGCGAGCTCGACCTGTCGGCCCTCCGCGTGCTCGGTTACGGCGGTGCGTCGATGCCGGCCGCGTCGCTCGATGCGGCGCGCACCCGCTTTCCGCAGGTCGACTTCGTACAAGGCTTCGGCCAGACCGAGATGGCAGCGGCGACCTTCCTGTCGCCGCGCTGGCATCGCGCCGACGCCCCAGCCGACAAGCTGCGCAGCTGCGGCCAGGCGTGCCCCGGTTACGACTTGCGCATCGTCGACGAGGCGGGCCGCGAGGTGCCGCGCGGAACGGTCGGCGAGATCGTCGGTCGCGGTGGCAACGTGATGCTGGGATACTGGAACCGCCCGGAGGAAACCGCCGAGGTGATGAAGGACGGATGGCTGCACACCCGCGATCTCGGCCACATGGACGATGACGGGTTCATCTACATCACCGATCGGGCCAAGGACATGATCATCTCTGGCGCGGAGAACGTGTACTCGATCGAGGTCGAGAACGCCTTGTCCTATCACCCCGGTATCGCCGAAAGCGCGGTGATCGGGGTGCCCGACGCCAAGTGGGGCGAACGGGTGCACGCAATCGTCGTTCCCCGCGCGGGTGCCGTGCTCGATAGCGAGGAGATCATCGCCTTCTGTCGCACCCGGATTGCCGGGTACAAATGCCCCAAGACTATCGGCCTGCGCGCCGATCCGTTGCCGCGTTCGGCCGCGGGAAAAATCCTGAAAGGCCCGCTGCGCGATGCTTACCGGGAGGGAGCAATCCCCGCTTAGTACCGGCCGCAAAAGCGAAGCGCGGGAACGGCGCTCCGGCTATCCTTGGTGGGCGAGGCGCAATCCAGGCCTGGGCCAACGCAGCTTGTAGAGCCGTCCCGAGCTCGAAGCGGTCGCCCAGACAGTGCGGTCATCGGGGCCCCCGAAGGCGAGATTGGTCACCGCCAGTTCGGGAAAGGGCACGAAGTCCCAATCGCCACTCGGGCGCACGATAGCGATACCGCCCTTGACCAGTGAACCGACGCAGATCGCTCCGCTTTCCTCAACCTTGAGGCTGTCGAACAGGCGATAGTCGGGCATCGTCACGACGAGCTCGCCCGGGGTCAGCGGATTGTCGGGTGCGGCAAGCTCTCCCGGCGCGGCGATGCGCCGCGACCATACCCGGCTGGTCGGCGTCTCGGCCCAATACAATCGCGATCCGTCCGGCGAGATGCCGATACCGTTGGGCCCGTGGAGATGGTCGATCGCCAACCTGATCGCCGAGCCGTCCGCAGCCGCGTGGAAGATCGCGCCATGCTCGTGAACATCGGCGCGTGGCTTGCCGTGGTCGGTGAACCAGAAGCCACCCTGTCCATCGAACACCAGGTCGTTGGGTCCGCGCAGCGACCGCCCCCCGCACTCGCTGTAAAGCTCCGTCACCTCGCCGGTTGCGAGATCGACACGCTGGATCGAGCCGCTTACGTAATCGGCCGGGGTGCCGTTCGGAATGACCGCGCCGGCGATCTCGTGCCAGGTGAACCCGCCGTTGTTGCAGACATAGACCGCGCCGTCCGGCCCCAGTGCGGCGCCGTTCGGCCCGCCGCCCAGCTCCGCCACGACTTCGATTGTGCCATCGGGCGAGACGCGGGTGAGCGTACCGCGCTGGATTTCCACCAGCAGCACGCTGCCGTCCGGCATCGCAATCGGCCCTTCCGGGAACTGCAGTCCCTCGGCAACGACTTCCATCGCGAGTTCGATTTCGTTCATGGTAAACTTGCCTCGAAGGGGCCGGCCTTGCTCAGCGCACTGACCGGTGTCTTGCCCAATTTCTCACCCAGCCAGCGCGCGGTCTGGATCAACGCGGGAAGGTCCAGCGCAAGGCGATCGCCGAGAGCGTAGGCCACATCCTCGCTGGCGACGTTACCCGCCGCTCCCGGTGCGAAGGGGCAGCCACCGGTTCCCCCGATTGCTGCATCGATCGTCGTCGCGCCCGCCTCGACCGCGGCGCAGACGTTGGCGACGCCCATGCCGCGCGTATCGTGGAAGTGAACGCGCAAGGCCGTCCCGTTGCCGACCGCCGCGCGCACCGCGGCGATCGTGCCGGCGACCTGCGCAGGCGTCGCCACGCCGATGGTATCGGCGAGTGCTATCTCCGAAAAACCGGCGGCGCGGAGGCGGCGGGCGATATCGACGACACGTGCGAGCGGCGTCGGCCCTTCGAATGGGCACCCGAAGGCGACCGCGATCGTCACCTGCGCGTCCCGTGCGGCCTCACGCGCAAGCCCCAGCGCATCTATGGCCATCGCTACGCTTTCGTCGGCCGACTGCGCCTGGTTGCGGATGCCGAATGTGTCGCTGGCGACGACGACCAAGCCGAGCTCGTCGATCTCGGTCTTCAGCGCCCGCTCGGCCCCACGGCGGTTGAGCACCAACCCGATGTGACGCGCCCCTCCCCTGGGCAGCGCAGCGATCACCGCTTCGGCGTCGGCCATTTGCGGGACGCGAGCGGGATTGACGAAGCTCGCCACCTCCAGACGGGTCGCGCCGGCCCGCGTGGCGCGCCGGATCAATTCAACCTTGTCAGCGGTCGATAATATGGCCTGCTCGTTCTGCAGGCCATCGCGCGGAGAAACCTCGACGAATGTCAGGTCGGTCATGCCTGCTCCAGCGGAAGCGCCCCGGCCCTGGAGTCGATGGCGTCCGCCCCGAACAGGGCGACTTTCCTAGCGCGGGTCTGCTGGCTCCAATCGCGCATCGTTCCGGGCAGCCTGGCTTCCTCCGCCGCGAGGATCGCGTCGTGATCCGCTGCTTTCACGGTGAACTCCACCTGGATTCCATTCGGATCGTAAAGGTAGATGGAGCTTACGAAGCCGTGATCGAGCACCGGCGATACGCGCACGCCAGCCACTTGTATCCGCTGCCGGAGCGCATCGAGCGCAGCCGCGTCTTCCACCTCGATCGCCACGTGCATGTCGAAGCTGTCCTTCGCTTTGAACCAATCCTTGTCGA
>JAEWKG010000200.1 GCA_023386135.1 Pseudomonadota bacterium
GGCCGATCGTCTGGCTCATCGAAGTCTCGGAGCGCAGGAAGCCCTCCTTGTGGGCGTCGACGATGCACACCAAGCCGCACTCGGGAATGTCGAGACCCTCACGCAGCAGGTTGATCCCGATGAGCACGTCGTAGACACCGAGCCTCAGGTCGCGGATCAGCTCGATGCGCTCGAGCGTCTCGACGTCGGAGTGCATGTAGCGCACGCGCACGCCCTGTTCGTGCATGAACTCGGTCAGGTCCTCGGCCATCCGCTTGGTCAGCGTGGTGACGAGCGTGCGGTAGCCCTTCTGCGCGGTCGCCTTGCATTCGGCGATGCAATCCTGGACCTGGTCCTCGATCGGACGGATCTCGACCGGCGGATCGATCAGACCGGTCGGCCGGATGACCTGCTCGGCGAACACGCCGCCGGTCTGCTCCATTTCCCAATTGCCCGGCGTCGCGCTGACCGCGAACGTCTGCGGACGCATCGCGTCCCACTCGTTGAAGCGCAGCGGTCGGTTGTCGATGCAACTCGGCAGGCGGAAGCCGTATTCGGCGAGCGTCAGCTTTCGGCGGTGGTCGCCCTTCGCCATCGCGCCGATCTGCGGCACCGTCTGGTGGCTCTCGTCGACGAACAGCAGCGCGTTGTCGGGCAGGTATTCGAACAGCGTCGGCGGTGGCTCGCCCGGCAGGCGGCCGGTGAGAAAGCGGCTGTAGTTCTCGATCCCTGCGCAGGAGCCGGTGGCAGCGATCATCTCGAGGTCGAAGTTGGTGCGCTGCTCCAGCCGCTGCGCTTCGAGCAAGCGGCCTTCCGCGTGCAGTTCCTTGAGACGTTCCTCGAGCTCGAACTTGATCGCCTGGGTGGCCTGCTTCATCGTCGGCCCCGGCGTGACGTAGTGCGAGTTGGCATAGACGCGCAACGAATTAAGGCTCGCACCCTTCGCGCCGGTCAGCGGGTCGAACTCGCTGATCTCCTCGATCTCGTCGCCGAAGAAGCTGACCCGCCACGCCATGTCCTCGTAGTGCGAGGGGAAGATCTCCAGGCTGTCGCCGCGCACGCGGAAGTTGCCGCGCTGGAAGGCGGCGTCGTTGCGCTTGTACTGGAGCGCGACGAGCTTGCGGATGATCTCGCGCTGGTCTTCGCTCGCGCCCTTCTTGAGGTCGAAGATCATCGCCGAGTAGGTCTCGACCGAGCCGATGCCGTATAGGCAGCTCACCGAGGCGACGATGATCACGTCGTCGCGTTCGAGAAGCGCGCGGGTGGCCGAGTGGCGCATCCGGTCGATCGCCTCGTTTACCGAGCTTTCCTTCTCGATGTAGGTGTCCGACCGCGGCACGTAGGCTTCCGGCTGGTAATAGTCGTAGTAGCTGACGAAATACTCGACCGCGTTGTTGGGGAAGAAGCTCTTGAACTCGCCGTAGAGCTGCGCGGCGAGAATCTTGTTGGGCGCGAGGACCAGCGCGGGGCGCTGCAGCTCCTCGATCACCTTGGCCATCGTGAACGTCTTGCCCGAGCCGGTGACGCCGAGCAGCACCTGCGTCCGCTCATCATCGCGTGCCGAGGCGGTCAGCTCCGCGATCGCGGTCGGCTGGTCGCCCGAAGGCGTGTACTCGCTGACCAGCTCGAAGCGCCGCCCGCCCATCGACTTTTCCGGCCGGGCAGGTTTGTGCGGAACGAATTTGTCGGAGGTGTCGGGCTCTTCAAGACCCCTGCGGATAACGAGTTCGGCCATGGTCGGGATATGGCCCGCGATGCCCTTTTGTTCCAGCCCCGCGCAGCAATACCCTCAATAATACGAGCCTGTCTTCAGGCAGGTCTGCCACTTGCGGTATTCGCGCATCTTGCAGGTGCTGTCCGAGCACAGCGCATTGCTGGAGTACCAGCGTTGCTGACACATCTTCTCGCGGGGTGATTTCGCGGCGCTCGGCGATGTGACTGCGGTGCTGGTGCGGGCCGCGGCGGCTGCGCGCGGGGCGGGGGACGGTTTCATCGGATTGGTGCCGGTGCGCGCCTCGACCGCGGCGGCGATCGCGGCCTTGACCATCGTCGCCGAGGCGACGTCGTAAGGGAGCGACCCGTACTTGGTCTTGAGCGTGGGGTCGGCGCCGCGCTCCAGCAGCGCCTTCACCATCTCGAGATTGCCCGATTCCGCGGCGTAGTGAAGCAGCGTCCAGCCTTCGTAGTTGCCTTGGTCGATCGGGAACGCGCCGCTGTCGATCAGCTGCAGCGCCTCGGCATTCTGCTTGTTGACGATGTAGTAGCGCGCGTTGTCGAACGGGTCGACTTCGGCGTGCGCCGGCGCGGCGATCGGCAGGTAGCCCTGGCTGGCGGCAACGGCGGCGAGCGCCAGCGCGGCGGCGGCGAGATATTTCTTCATGATGGCGACCCCTGGTGTGACAGAGTGCTTTTACGCCCAAGTGCACGGAAAGATTGGAAGAATGCGACGCGAGGCGCGCCCGGAGGAAACAAGCTTCTCACGCCGGCGTTGACCTTGGGAGACAACACAGGAACACTCCCCACGTGGCCACCCGGTTCGACACCAGCCAGATCACGGCGGCGCGCGACGCGCTGCAGCATCGCATCGCGCTCGCCCGCGAGGAAGGGCCCGAAGGCATCGCCGGTCCTCCGTGGCGGCGCATGCTGGGTGAGCTCGACTGGGTGCTCGAGCCGTTCCGCCGCATCGGCCGCAAGCAGGCCGCGGTCGCCGCCAAGCATCCGCGCACCGTCATGCTGCTGCCGGGCTTCGCCACGCACCCGGTGCGCATGCGCTACATGGCACGCGGGCTGGAGGCGGCAGGGCACAGGGTCAAGCGGTGGGGCTTGGGATTCAACTGGGGGCCGACCGAGGACAATCTCGAACTGCTCGAAGCCCGCCTCGCCGATCTCGCGCAGCGCCATGGCGAGCCGGTGGTGCTGGTCGGCTGGAGCCTCGGCGGGCTGTTCGCGCGCGAGCTCGCCAAGCGCCGGCCGCAGGACGTCGCCAAGGTGGTGACGATGGGCTCGCCGTTCTCGTGGAGCCCGCGCGGCAACAATGTGTGGCGGGCCTATCACTTCATCACCGGCCACCGGGTGGAGGAACCGCCGGTCGAGATCGAGCTCGCGGGCAAGCCGCCGGTCGAGACGGTCGCGCTGTGGAGCCCGCGCGACGGCATCGTCCATCCGCGGGCCGCACGCGGGCTGGCGGGCGAACGCGATCGCGAGGTGGCGCTACGCTGCACCCACATGGGCTTCGCCTACTCGCCCGAAGCGATCGGGGCCGTGCTGGCCGAGCTCGACCGCGAATGAGCCATTGCGCAATTCCGGCGAGGGTTTACGCGCCGGACCTTCGGCACACGCGCCGGATCAACCTTACAGGGGGCCGATGAGCGGCGAGGGCGTAGCGTTCGACGAGATGGACGACGCAGGCGGCGGCATTCGCCCCGCCTACGCCGGCTACGGCGAATGGTTCGCTCAGCAGCATCCCGAATGGCTGCGGCGCAAGGACCGCGAGGCGGAAGGCGTGTTCCGCCGTACCGGCATCACCTTCAACGTCTATGGAGAGGATGCCGCCGAAGAACGGCTGATTCCGTTCGACATGGTCCCGCGCATCGTCTCGGCCGCCGAATGGCGCCGCCTCAGCCGCGGGATCGAGCAGCGGGTGCGCGCGCTCAATGCGTTCATCCACGACCTCTATCATCGGCAGGAGATCATCCGCGCCGGCCGGGTGCCCGAGCGCCTGTTCCGCGACAACTCCGCGTGGCTGCCCAACATGGTCGGGTTCACCCCGCCGGGTGGTGTCTACACCCACATCGTCGGCATCGACCTGGTGCGCACGGGTCCTGACGACTTCTTCGTGCTGGAGGACAACGCCCGCACGCCCAGCGGTGTCTCCTACATGCTCGAGAACCGCGAAACGATGATGGCGATGTTCCCCGAGCTGTTCACCCGCATGGGGGTGGAGACGGTGAGCGACTATCCGCAGCGCCTCGCCCGCAGCCTCGCCGCCTGCGCGCCGAAGATGACGCAGGGCAACCCGGTGGTCGCGGTGCTGACGCCGGGCATCTACAACTCCGCCTATTTCGAGCACGCCTTCCTCGCCGACCAGATGGGGGCGGAGCTGGTCGAGGGCAGCGACCTGCGCGTCATCAAGGGGCGCGTGGCGATGCGTACTACAGGCGGTTACCAGCCGATCGACGTGCTGTACCGCCGGGTCGATGACGACTTCCTCGACGCACTGACCTTCCGGCCCGACAGCGTGCTCGGAGTGCCCGGCATCATGGACGTCTACCGCAGCGGCGGGATCACCATCGCCAACGCGCCCGGCACCGGGATCGCCGACGACAAGGCGGTCTATTCGTTCATGCCCGAGATCGTCGAGTTCTACACCGGCGAGAAGCCGCTGCTGCCCAACGTCGAGACCTTCCGCTGCGCCGATCCCGACAGCCTCAAGTACGTGCTCGACCACCTCGCCGAACTGGTGGTGAAGGAAGTCCACGGTTCGGGCGGCTACGGCATGCTGGTGGGCCCGGCGGCGAGCAAGCGCGAGCTGTCCGAATTCCGCCGCAAGCTCACCGCGCGGCCGGAGAACTACATTGCCCAGCCGACGCTGGCGCTCAGCACCTGCCCGGTGTTCACCCGCAAGGGATTGAGCCCCCGGCATGTCGACCTGCGGCCGTTCGTGCTCGTCTCGCCGAACGGGATCGACATCACGTCGGGCGGGCTGACGCGGGTGGCGCTGAAGAAGGGCAGCCTGGTGGTGAACTCCTCGCAAGGCGGGGGCACCAAGGACACCTGGGTGCTGAAGGACTGAGATGCTAGGCCGGACCGCCCACGTCCTGTTCTGGATGTTCCGCTATCTCGAGCGGGCGGAGAACACCGCGCGGCTGCTCGATGCGGGCCTCCGCATGGCGCTCACCCGCGACATCATCACCGCCGAGGAGGAATGGCGCTCGGTCATTCATGCCGCGGGGCAGAGCAAGGCCTATCGCGCCAAGCACGGCACCTTCACCGGCATCCAGGTGTGGAACCACATCCTGCGCGACAAGAGCAACGATGGCAGCGTGCTCGCGATGATGCGGCAAGTGCGCACCAACGCCCGCGCGGTGCGAAACGCGATCAGCGGCGAGTTGTGGAGCGTAGTCAACGAAAGCTGGATGCAGATCGACGACGTGCTGTCGCGCCCGGTCGGGCAGGGCAGCGTCGGCGATGTCATCGCGCTGATCCGCCGCGCGGCGACGCTGGCGCACGGGGCAATGGTCAATTCGATGCTGCGCGACGCGGGGTATAATTTCGCCTGCGCGGGCACCTTCGTGGAGCGGGCCGACAATACCGCGCGCATCCTCGACATGAAATACTACCTGCTGCTGCCGTCGCTCAGCTACGTCGGCACCCCGCTCGACAGCGGGCAGTGGGACCAGGTGCTGCGCTCGGTCTCGGGCGAGCGGGCGTATCGCTGGCTCAATGCCGGGCAGGCGGACCCGCGCGGGATCGTCGAGTTCCTGGTGCTCGACGAGCGGTTTCCAAGAAGTCTCGCGTTCAGCCACTCGCTGCTGCGCGCCAACCTCGACTCGCTGGCGCGGTTTCATGGCGGCGAGAGCCGTAGTTGTGCGATGGTCCGCGCCTCGGCCGACAAGCTCGCCAACCAGACCATCGAGCAGGTGTTCGACACCGGCCTGCATGAATATCTGGGTGAGTTCGTGCGCTGCAACACCGCCATCGCGCAGGCGATCGCCGAAGACTACCGGTTCATGCACTGATGCGCCTCGCAATCAGCCACACCACCCGCTACCGCTTCGCCCAGCCGGTGGCACACGCGCTGCAGCGGCTGCGGTTGACCCCCAAGGCGACCCAGGGCCAGGCCATTATCGACTGGCGGATGGACTACACCGCCGCCACGCCCGAACTCGAGTACGAGGACCAGCACCACAACCACGTCACGCTCGTCTCGGTCGAACCGGGCGCGGAGGAGGTGGTCATCGCTTGCCACGGCACCGTCGAAACTCGCGACAACGCGGGCGTGATCGGTCGCCATGCGGGGCACCTGCCGCTGTGGAGCTTCACCGGCCAGACCCCGCTGACACGGGCCGGACAGCGCCTGCGTTACCTCGTGCGCGGGCTGGAGGCGCCCGACCGCAGCCGGCTCGATTACCTGCACGACCTGTCGCGCGAGATCCGCGCCGCGGTGCCGTACACGCTCGGCGCGACCGGTCCGGAGACGACCGCCGAGCAGGCGCTCGAAACCGGGGCGGGGGTGTGCCAGGACCACGCCCACATCTTCATCGCCGCCGCGCGGATGACCGGCATCCCGGCGCGCTACGTCTCGGGCTACCTGATGATGAACGACCGGATCGAGCAGGAAGCAACCCACGCCTGGGCGGAGGCGCACGTCGACGGATTGGGCTGGGTCGGGTTCGATGTCTCCAACGGTATCAGCCCGGATACTCGCTACGTCCGCGTCGCCACCGGGCGCGACTATCGCGACGCGGCGCCCGTGACCGGCATCACCTTCGGCTCGCGCACGGAAGAACTGCACGTCGTCGTCGCTGTGGAACAGCAACGCCAGGAACAGTGATCGTCGCGCCGGATTGGCTACAGTCGGGGGCGGATAGCGGGAGTCGGCAATGACCTATTGCGTGGGAATGGTGCTCGACAAGGGCCTGGTCCTGATGAGCGACACGCGCACCAACTCGGGCGTCGACAACATCTCGGTGTTCCGCAAGATGATCTCGTGGCACGTTCCGGACGAGCGGATCATCACCGTGATGACCGCGGGCAACCTCGCCACCACCCAGGCGGTCATCAGCCTGCTGGAAGAGCGCGACAAGGCGCCCGCCGACCGCCACAACACGATCTACGAAGCGCCGACGATGTTCCAGGTCGCGACCGAGATCGGCCGCCTGCTGCGCCAGACGATCGAGGAACGCCAGGCCGCCAATGGCGCGCAGGGACAAGGCCGCTTCACTGGCTCACTGATCGTCGCCGGCCAGATCAAGGGCATGGAGCCGCGGCTGTTCCTGATCTACCCTGAAGGCAACTTCATCGAGGCGAGCTGGGACACTCCGTTCTTCCAGATCGGCGAGACCAAGTACGGCCGCCCGATCCTGATCCGCGCCTACGACCGCGAGATGAGCTTCGAGGACGCGGTGAAGCTGCTGCTGGTGAGCTTCGATTCCACACTCAAGGCAAACCTCTCGGTCGGTCTGCCGCTCGACCTCATGGTGATCGAGCGCGACGCCTTCGCCGCCACGCACGAGCGGCGGATCACGCACGAGGACCCGTATTACCAGGCGATCGCCTCGGGCTGGAGCGAGGCGCTGAAGGAAGCGTTCGTCGGCCTGCCGGACTACAGCTTCTACGCGACGGAAAAAGCCAAGACCTGATCCGTGGCACGGGGCCACGCGTTTTCCCGTAAATCACCTCCAGATCGGCTGAAACGGCTTCACCCGATACGACTTGCGGCTCCGCGCATTTACTTAAGCCTATCGCTCCAATTCGGAACTTCGCGGCCTTGGACTACTCGCTTGCGCGCGGCACTCCAAGGCCATGAGCGAACGATACATCCTGCACTTCGTCGAACCTGACATGCGGCTGCGTGCCGATCTCGCCCGCGCGACCTTCACGCTGGGGCATCATGCGGAAGTCTACGCCGATATCGAGGAGCTGGCGGCGCATCCGCCCTCGCGCGGGATCCTCGTGCTACGTGATGAGCCGGGCGAGCGCAGCCTCGCCGCCACGCTCGAATATCTCGCCGCGCGGGGCATCTGGCTGCCGCTGATCGCGATGGGGAGCGATCCGGGCACCGACCAAGTGGTGGCGGCGATCAAGGCAGGTGCGCTGGATTACTTGCCGCTCCCGGTCGACCAGCAGCGGCTCGCCGCACTGCTCGAAGGCGTCGGCGAGGAGGCGCGCGCCCATGCCGAGGCGCGGCGGCGGATGATCGAAGCGCGCGAGCGGATCGGCGCGCTGTCGCAGCGCGAGCGCGAGGTGCTCGACTGGCTGGCGCGCGGGAGCAGCAACAAGACCATCGCCCGCGAACTCGACATCAGCCCGCGCACGGTCGAGATCCACCGCGGGAACATGATGTCGAAGCTCGGAGCCAGCCACGCCGCCGACGCGGTGCGGCTGCGGCTGGAGGCAGGCCTCGACCGGGTGGAAGCGCTGGCCGGCTAGCGGCAGAATCCGCCGGGGCGTCCGGCTTCGAGGTGGAAGTGATCGGTGTGCGCGGCGTTGTAGTCAGGGCTCAACACGGTTCCGAAGCGCTTGCACGCGCTGTCATGGACGATCCGCAGGAAGCGCTGCTGCGCGGGAGAACCACCCGACCAGTCCTGCCGCACGGTGATGCGCTGGCCGTCAGACAGCACGAACGCCGAGACGTCGATTGCGCGCGCGGTGGCGTGCGCCGACAGACGGCTGCTGCCGGCCACGTTGCGGCACGAATAGCTGCCCATCGTCTCGATCTGCCGGAGCGGGCTGCCGAGCACCTGCCGCGCCGCGCGGTCGACCCCGAAGCGCGCCCACGCCGCGGTCGTCTCGGCGAGCGGACAGGCGACCGGCCCGAGGTTGCTGAGCGTGAAACCGGCCTCGTCACCCCGCAGCCCGCTCAGCGTCACGGTGCCGACGGTCGAGCACCCCGCGCCGTAATAGCGGTCGTCCACTGGCGAGAATTTCGCGCCGGTCGCGCCAAGCTCGGCAAGGCATTGCTGTGCGGCCGGAGTGACGGCGACGGGGCGCGGCGTCTCTAACTGCGGCTTCACGGGTGCCGATCCCTGCGGCACGAGGCTCCCGCACGCGGACAGCGCGAACATAACAGCGGCAGGGGCAAGGCGACGCGGCATGCCGCGATTGTCGCGCCGCGATGGTTAATTCCGGCCTAATGAACGCCCGGCGCGGCGTCCTCTGGCACCTCAGGCGCGCCGATCCGGCTGACCACCACGATTGCCAGCCACGACAGGATGAACCCCGGCAGGATCTCGTACACGCCTGGTCCGCCGAGAAAGGCCTTGTCCCACCCGAGCACGATCCACGCGATCACTACCGCCGCGCCGACCACCAGGCCGGCCGCCGCGCCCGCGCCGGTCATCCGCTTCCACGTGAGCGCGAGCACGATCATCGGCCCGAACGCCGCGCCGAACCCGGCCCAGGCGTGCGCCACCAGGCCCAGCACCTCGCTGTCCGGATCGCGGGCGATGACGATGCCCATCAGTGCAACCAGCAGCACGCTCACCCGGCCCACCGTCACCGCCTCGCGCTCACCCGCCTCCTTGCGCAGGAACAGGCGGTAGAAATCCTCGGTCAGCGAGGAGGACGACACCAGCAGCTGCGAACTGATCGTGCTCATGATCGCCGCCAGCAGCGCGGCATAGAGGAACCCTGTCACCAGCGGATGGAACAGCAGGTTCGCGAGCAGGATGAAGATCGTCTCGGGGTCCTTCAGCGCGATCCCGTTCGCCTCGACATAGGCGCGGCCCGCCAGCCCGACGCCGATCGCGCCCAGCAGGCACACGCCCATCCACGCCATCGCGATGTTGCGCGCGACCGGCATCTCGTCGGCCGAGCGGATCGCCATGAAGCGCACGATGATGTGCGGCTGCCCGAAGTAGCCCAATCCCCACGTCACCGCCGACAGCCAGCCGATCGCGGTCAGGCCGTGGCCGAGGCTCAGGAAACCCTCCTGCGGCACCGCGGTCAGGCTGATGTCGCTGCCGAAAAGCAGCACCAGCGGCATCAGCACCAGCGCGCCGAACATGATGCAGCCCTGCACGAAGTCGGTCAGGCTCACCGCCAGAAAGCCGCCGATCATGGTGTAGACCAGCACGACGCCCGCGGTGATCCAGATGCCGGTCATGTAGCTGCCGTTGAAGGCGGTTTCGAACAGCTTGCCGCCACCGACCATGCCCGCTGCGGTGTAGACGGTGAAGAACACCACCACGATCACCGCGCAGGTCAGCCGCAGCAACGCGGCGTGGCTTGGGAAGCGATTGCCGAGGTATTCGGGAATGGTCAGCGCGTCACCCAGCGCCTCGGTTTGCCGGCGCAGGCGCGGGGCGACCACGATCCAGTTGACGAACGCGCCGAGGAACAGCCCGATCGCGATCCACGCCTCGACCAGTCCGCTGGCATAGAGCGCGCCCGGCAGGCCGAGCAGCAGCCAGCCCGACATGTCGCTCGCCCCGGCGGACAGGGCAGTGACCTTGGGCGACAGATCGCGCCCGGCGAGGAGATACCCCTCGGTATCCGCGGCGGTCTTGCGCCAGGCGTAGACGCCGATGCCGAGCATGAGGATGAAGTACGCCGCGAGGCTGATGATGACGCCGGTCTGCATGGCTGCGGGTGCTAACAGGCGGGCGCGGCGGTGGCTAGCGGCGCTCTGCTCCGCTCAGTCGTTGGCGTCGAGGTAGCGCCCCTCGTGGTCGAGGTGAAGGTAGTTGGGATTGAACATGGCGAGGCGCATCAGGCGCTCGAAGTCGAGAATCCTAAGGCGCTTGCTCCTCAGTTCGATCAGCCCGTCGCGGCGCAGTTCCTGCAGCGTGCGGTTGACGTGGACCGCGGTGATCCCGGTCGCGTCGGCGAGGTCCGATTGGATCAGCGGGAAGGGGCAGGAGTTCGCGTCGGCCTCGCCGATCGCGCGCAGGCGAACGTAGAGTTCCACCAACAGGTGCGCCATCCGCTCGAGCGCGCTCCTGGCGCCGATGTTGAGCAGCCATTCGCGCTGCACCGAGTTCGTGACCAGCTCGTGCCACAGCAGCGCCTGAGCCACGCGCGGCCGGCGCTCGGTCAGGTCCTGCAGCAGCTCGGGCGGAATCGCGAGATATTTGGCCGCGGTGATGGCGCCGATCGAATGGTCCATCTGCTGCAGGATATAAACATTGAGATCGCAGAAATCGCCGGGGATGAAGAACCCTACGATCTGGCGCCGGCCGTCGGGCAGGTCCTTGTAGCGGCAGGCCCAGCCTTCGACCATCAGCCGCACCACGTTAGGCCGGTCGCCTTCGCGGACGATGTCGCCGCGCGCCCGTGCTTCCAGCATCGGCACGCTTCTGAGCACGTCAAGCGCTGCGCGATCGTCTCCCGACAACCGCACATACCGTTCGAGATTGAGGATCAGATGGGCCGCCGGAGACTGAGAGTGGGTAGTCATCGGTCTCTATCCCAATAAAATCGTTGCACTTTCACATACATTAGAACCGGACCATCGCATGAATCGGTTCGCAGGTTAAGTTTCGCTTTTGTGCCGATTGAGCCGCGAAATCGCAGGGTTCGGCACGCAGCAAGCGGGTTGCCGTCCGCGCCCCGAACCGTCATTCCGTTACCCCGTGCTCTCGCAGAAAACCCGCTACGCGATCCGCGCCATGCAGCACCTGGCCGACCGGGACGGGCAAGGCCCGGTGCAGCTGGCGGAGATTGCCGCGAGGCAGAACATCCCGGCCAACTTCCTCACCACGATTCTATCCGAACTGAGCCGCATGGGACTGGTCGCCTCGCAGCGCGGCAAGGACGGGGGGTACTGGCTGGCGGTCTCGCCTATCGACATCACCTACGGCGATCTCATCCGCGTGATGCGCGGCAGCCTCGCTCTGGTGCCGTGCGCCAGCCGCTTCGCGCACGAGAAGTGCAAGAACTGCGTCGAGGAAGGGGAATGCCGCACCCGGGCGCTGATGCTCAAGGTTCGCGATGCGACCGCCGAGCAACTCGACGCAATCCGGCTGTCCGATCCAATTGCGCTGGAACCGGCAGATGGGGACGCGGACACTCTCGGTTCGGTGCCATAAACACTTCCTTTCACCGCAGCGGTATTGTCAACTAGAATAGTTGAGAATACGAATCGGGCTCCAAGAGGGAGGCCGACCGGTGTACGATTTTCGTTCGCGCTTCATCGTTGGAACAATCTTTCACGAACCCGCGCCGACCCCCATCGGCGGCGGATCCCCACTCATTTCCTGAAAGCCTTCCCCGATGCACAGCAAACACGCGTGGCGGCTGCTCGCCGCGACCTTCTTCGCAGCCCCTCTTACGTCGCTTCATGCCCACGACACGGCCACTTCGCCTGAGGCCGGCACCGCGCCCGCTCAGGAACCAGAGCAGGCCGACGACACCCCGTCGCGCGGCGACGTCATCATCGTCACCGCGCGCCGCCGCCAGGAGACCGCGCAGGAAGTGCCGCTGGCGATCTCGGTGATCCGCGGCGACAGCATCGAGGCGACCGGTAACTTCAACGTCGTCAAGCTGCAGCAGCTCGCGCCGACGCTCCAGGTC
>JAEWKG010000227.1 GCA_023386135.1 Pseudomonadota bacterium
GCTCGAGGACGAGCCCGCGCCGTGGTATTTCCCCTCGATGGCCGATGCCGACGCGATCGGCCAGGCGCCGCTGCTGGCCGGACTCTAGCGAAGACCGTTCGCGATCGTGACTCCGCTCGGGTTCCGAGCTAAGGCACAGGCGCGTTTCGCGGGGGATTTCAGGGTCGTGCGGGTCATATTGCTGGCATTGGCGGGCGCGATTGCGGTGTGGGCGCCGCCCCTTTTCGCGGCGTCGGGGGCGGCGGCGTCCGGTCCGGCGGCGGAGTTCGCCGCCGCCGCGCGCTATCCCACACCGGACGACAAGACCGGGGCGGATTGGGACAATCTCGATCCCGACAAGGCGATCGCGCTGTGCACCGCAGCGCTCGCCGCCGATGGCGCCGACCAGGCGAGCCGCGCCAACCTTGCCCGCGCGCTGCTCAAGGCGGGGCGGCAGGACGAGGGCATGGACGCGTTGCGCGTTGCGGCCGAGGGCGGCAGCGGGCAGGCGCAGCGGCAGCTCGGCCTGCAGCTCGGCGATAGCGACGATCCGGCGGTGCGCGCCGAGGGGATGGCGTGGCTCCGCCGGGCGGACGCCGCGGGCTATGTCCCGGCGATCGTGGTGATCGGCGACTGGCTGGTCGAGGGCACGAAGGTGCCGCAGGACCTGGCGGCGGGCCTCGCGATGTACGACCGGGCGATCGCGGCGGGAGACGCGGGGGCGATCAACGATCTCGCGCTGATCTACGACAACGGCGAGTACGTGCCGGCCGACAAGGCGCGCGCCAACGCGCTGTACCAGCGCGCGATCGACGCCGGCAGCACCGTTGCGCTGCGCAACCTGGGGCTGCAGTACGAGAACGGCGAAGGCGTCGCCGAGGATCTTGCCGCCGCGACCGCGCTCTACCGCCGCGGGGCCGAGGCGGGCGAGCCCGACGCGATGAACGAGCTCGGCCTGTCATACCTCCACGGCAGCGGCATCGCGCGCGATCCGGCAGAAGCGCGGCGCTGGTTCGAAGCCGCGCGCGCCAAGGGCCAGGCCGACGCGCCGGGCAATCTCGCGATCCTCTACGAAACCGGCCAGGGCGTGCCGCACAAGGACCTCGCCCAGGCGCTGGCGCTGTACCGCGAAGGGGCCGAAGCCGGCAGCGCCTTCGCGATGCGCAACGTGGGGGAGCAGTATTACTACGGCCTCGGCGTGGCGGCGGACCATGCCCTCGCGCTCGAATGGTTCCGCAAGGCGGTCGATGCGGGCGACGCCGACGCGCTGTTCCGGGTCGGCAATGCCTACGAGAAGGGCGAAGGCGTCGCCGCCGACATGCCCGCCGCGATCGAATGGTACCAGCGCGGGCGCAAGGCCGGCTCGAACCTCGCCCTGCGCGCGCTGTCGCGCATCTACGAGGACGGGATCGGCGTTACCCAGGACCTCGCGCAGTCGGTCGCCTATGCCCGCGAGGGAGCGGAAGGCGGCGACGCGGCCGCGATGCGCACGCTGTCGGCAGCCTATCGCTATGGGCGCGGGGTGACGGAGGACATGGACGCGTCGCGCGAGTGGTTCCGCAAGGCTGCGGCGGCGGACGGCGGCAACTCCGCGCTGGAGCTGGGGCGCAACCTCTACACCGGCGCGAACGGCTTCGCGGTCGATTACCCGGAGGCGCGCAAGTGGCTGGGCGAGGCGGTCTCGCGTGGGCTCGACGACGCCGGTCCGCTCTTGGTGCTGGCGACGCTGTCCGACACCACCCTGCCCGACCGCGAGCGGCAGGCGGTGGACCTGCTGGTCAGCCATGCGACGCGCGACGACGGGTGGGCGCTCGCCGCGCTGGCGTGGCCCGGCGAGCGGCTGCGGCAGGTCGCCGACTTCCCCGATCCGGCCCCGTGGCGCGCGCGGCTCGACGCGCAGCAGCGGCCCGAGACGCTCTACGCCGCCGCCGAGGCGACGCGCCAGGGGCTGATCGTCGAGCAGAACCTCGCCCGCTCGCTCCAGCTGGCCGAACGCCCCGCCACCGCCGATCCGTTCAGCGCCAAGGCGCAGGAGTTGGAGCTGCTGGTATCGATGAAGCTCTTCGGTGCGGCGCTGCGGCGGTACGAAGCGTTCGTCACCTCGCCCGCCTTCACCGGCGCCAGCGACGAATTGAAGCAGACCTTCCAGGCCCGCTTCGCCACCACGCTCGAAAACTGCGCGTCGGAGGCGATGGGCGAGATCGACACGATGGTCGCAATGGCCGACCGCGGCATCGCCCCGGCCGCCCGCGCGCTCGGCAAGTACTACGGCAGCGACCTCAACCCGGAGCAGGACCTCGCGCTGTCTCGGCATTGGTACGGCCGGGCGGCGGAACTGGGCGATCCCTGGGCGATGATTTCGCTCGGCTATATGACCAGCTTCGGCCAGGGCGGGCCAGAGGATAAGGCGGCCGCCTTCGCGCTCTACAAGCGCGCCGCCGAGCTCGGCAACGTGACCGCGCGGCACAACATCGGCGCGATGTACCGCGAAGGCTCGGGGGTCGAGAAGGACCCGGAGGAAGCCTACCGCTGGTTCCAGCTCGCAACGCAGAGCCACTACCTGAATTCGTATGCCAACATCGCGGCGATGAAGTTTCGCGGCGAAGGCACCCCGCTCGATCCGAAGGGCGCGGTCGAGGCGCTCAGGACGATGATCGACTGCCTCGACATCAACGGGCTGTACTACCTCGCGCAGGCCTACTTCGAAGGTGCGGGGGTGGAGCGCGATCCAAAGAAGGGCCTGCGCTGGATGCGCTTCGCCGCCAGCTTCGACCAGTACGACACCGGCGCCTTCGGGATGGCGCAGGCCTACGCGCTCGGCTGGGCGGGCAAGCCCAACCTGCCCGAGGCGTTCAAGTGGCTGGAGGAAGCGCAGCTCCGCGGCGACGAGGTGGCGGCCAGGCTGCTCGCCGATTGCGCCACCGACCGCACCGCGGCGTGCCTGCGCAGGAACGAGGACTTCGTCCCCACCCCGCTGATGGAGCATCCGGTGGCCGTGATGAAGGACGTGCCGGGTCTGGAGCTCGACGACCGGCCGCTGCTGGCGGAGCGCGACAAGGCGATGGTCGCGGCGGACTCGCGCGGGGTGGAGCTGGCGTTCCACGACCTCGATTTGCGCTACCGCATCGCCGGCGAAGGCGACAAACTGGTCGCCAGCAACGCGCTCAGGATCGTCGACAAAGAGCGGTCGCTCAACCGGCTCTACGGCAGCAAAGACAACTACTTCGCGCTGTTCGAGAGCTCGTGCGCATGGGCCTCGGCGAGCGCGGCGGCGAAGACCGTCGGCAAGACCGAGGCGGCGGTGATGTTCGCCAAGGTCGCAGTCAACCGCCTGCAGCAGGCGCGGCGGTTCATCTCCGGCCTCGACGACGACGTGCGCGAATGTTTCATCGCCGCGCACCGCGACCGGTATCGCGAGCTCTCCAGCCGGTTCCTCGACCTCGGGCGGTTCGACGAGGCGGAGACCGTGCTCGGCATGCTCAAGGACTTCGAGCTGGAAAACTACACCGGCGAGGCGGGCGACCGCGGCACCAGCCTCGACATGATGCCAATGACCACCGCGCAGGAGCGGGTGCTGCAGGAGTTCGCCGACGCCGCGCTGCAGTTCGACGGCGACCCGCACGGCGCGGCGTTCACCCCCGCGTTCGGGCGGCTGGTGGCCGGCTTGGCGGGCCTCGAAACCAGCCGCCAGGTGATCGCCGAAGGTGACGCCGGCGGCAGCGTGCAGGGCGAGTTGCGGCAGCTCCACGCCACCGGCCGCGCGGCGGTGCAGGCGATCGTCCAGCCGGACCGGATCTACTGGCTGATCAGCACCCCCGACGAGCAGAAGCTGGTCAAGATCCGCATCGGCATCTCCGACCTCACCCGCATGGTGCGCCAGTATCACACCGCGCTGAGCACGGCGGACCCCGAGGTGCAGGCGCGCGCGCAGGAACTGTACCGCGCGATCTTCGCCCCGGTCGATGCCGAGTTGCAAGCGCGCGGGGTCAGCGAGGTGCTGCTCTCGCTCGACAAGACGCTGCG
The DNA here is from genome assembly GCA_023386135.1 of Pseudomonadota bacterium. Lineage (GTDB taxonomy): Bacteria > Pseudomonadota > Alphaproteobacteria > Sphingomonadales > Sphingomonadaceae > Tsuneonella. The sequence goes on from JAEWKG010000227.1 coordinate 4,003, forward strand.
CTATGTCCCCATCGCCGCGCTGCACGACGGCAAGGGGTGGCTGGTCGAGCGCTACGCCTTCGGGCAGTTCCGCAAGCCCGCCGACATCGCCACTGCCAGCATCAACGCCGCGGGAAGCGAGCTCGCCGGCTTCGGCATGACCAAGAAGAGCGGCAACTTCGTCGCCCTGCCGATGGTCGCCGAGGAGCTGCGCACGCTGGTGCGCCAACCCGGCGGCGCGGGCCTGCTGCCCGGCACCGCGCGGCTGGACGAGCAGTTCGACGAAGCTTCGTTGGCACAAGCGGCGAGCGGCAGCTTCGGCGCGATCCACGTCGCCTCGCACTTCAAGCTCGACCCGCGCAGCCGCGACAAGTCGTTCCTGCTGCTCGGCAACGGCGACCACCTGCCGCTGGCCGCCTTCAGCGACGGCGAGATCAAGTTCGCGGGCGGTAAGTTCCTGGCGCTCAGCGCCTGCAACACGGCCGCCGCGACGCGCGAGGCGAACGGGTCGGAGCTCGAGAGCCTGGCCGAGATCGTCCGCGCGGCCGGCGCTGGCACTGTGCTCGCGTCATTGTGGCAGGTCGCCGACCAGTCGACCCCGCTGTTCATGACCGCGTTCTACAAGGCTCGCTTCCTGACCGGCGAAACCAGCGCGCAGTCGCTGCGCGACGCCCAGCTCGAGCTGATCCGCCGCGGCCGTGCCGGGGAAGGACCGACGATCGACGGCAGCAGCGAAGACACGCTGCCGTTCGACCACCCGTTCTACTGGGCGCCGTTTATCGTGACGGGGTAGACCTAGCCCTCTCCCCTTGAGGG
>JAEWKG010000235.1 GCA_023386135.1 Pseudomonadota bacterium
GCTGCGACTAGGGCCTGCTACGCAGACCCGAGTCTCGCTCCCCTCCCGCCTGCGGGAGGGGGCACCCATTCAGCGCGCCGCGATTCCTTCGCGCAGCATCGACTCGATCACGATGGCAATCTCATCCGCCCGGCGGCTTTCTTCCCACACGCCGTAACGCATGCCGAGAAAGACGTTCATGCCCATCAGCGCCCACGCGCGCACTTCGTTGTCCCCGGCAGCGATTTCGCCCTGGCTCGCCGCCTGGTCGAGCCGCGCCGCAATACGCTTCGCCGCGCCTTCATAGTGCGCGCGGTAGTTCACCGGGTCGATGAACTCCGCCTCGTCGATAATGCGGTAGATTTCCTTATGCGCGCGGGCGAAATCCAGGAACGCGATGAGGACATCGCGCTCGCGCGCCACCCCTGAAACCCCATCCGGCATCGCGGCCGCAGCGGCGCTGGCAACCGCCTGGCTCATGTCCTTCACCAGCGCGGAGAAGATCGCCTCCTTGCTGTCGAAGTAGGTATAGAAGCTGCCCAGCGCGGTCCCGGCTCGCCGGGTGATCCCGCTGATCGACGCGGCGTGAAAGCCGAGCTCCCCGAACTCCTTGGCAGCGGCATCGAGCAACCTGCGCAACGTCTCGCGGCCGCGCGCGGTGCGCGGCGCCTTGCCCGGGCTGGCGGCAGTGAGGGCGGCATCTGTTGCCATCGCGCAACGAGTAACCGCTTCACAAATGTTCGCAACGAAAAAAGTTGAAAGGTGGTTCAGGTTTCAATATTGGCTCCGCAACGAGCCGCGCGGGCATTTTGCGCGGCCTCAAGGGAGAGCCTCGTGATGATCCGCACCACCATCCGCGCCAGCCATATCGCCATCGCCGGCTCGCTCGCGCTTGCCGCCCTGGCGTCGCCCGCCGCCGCGCAGGACGTGCCCAACCAGGTCGGCGACGACAGCGAGGCCGCGCCGGTCCCCAACGACAGTGACGAAGGCGCAATCATCGTGACCGCCCGCCGGCGCGAGGAAAACCTCGTCGATGTGCCGATCGCGGTCACGGCCTACAGTGGCGAAGCGCTCAATCAGGCAGGCGCGATCGACATCACCGACATCGGCCAGACGACGCCCAACACCACGCTGGAGGCGAGCCGGGGCACCAACTCGACGCTGACAGCCTTCATCCGCGGTGTGGGCCAGCAGGACCCGGTGTCGGGCTTCGAGCAGGGCGTCGGCATCTACCTCGACGACGTGTACCTCAACCGCCCGCAGGCCGCGGTGCTCGACATCTATGACGTCGAGCGGATCGAGGTGCTGCGCGGTCCGCAGGGCACGCTCTACGGCCGCAACACCGTGGGCGGCGCGGTCAAGTACGTGACCAGGATGCTGCCGCAGGACCCGTCGCTCGACATCCGCGCGACCTATGGCACCTACAACCAGCTCGACGGAGTGGTCAGCGGCTCGGCCCCGATCGGCGACATCGTGCGCGTCGGCGCGGCGGTCGCCAAGCTGACCCGCGACGGCTTCGGCAAGAACCTCACCACCGGGCTCGAAAACTACGACAAGGACCTGTTCGGCGTGCGCGGCACGTTCGAAATGGGCGGGTACGGCGAGCCGGTGTTGATCCGCATCTCGGGGGACTACACCAAGGACAACAGCAATCCGCGCGGCGGCCACAGGCTGTTCCCGGCGCTCGTCTCGGGCACGCCGGTGCTCGAAAACGTCTATGACAGCCAGGGCGGTCTCAACGATCCCAAGCAGTCGATCGAAGCCTACGGCCTGGCGATGAACATCAAGATCGACCTGAGCGACGCGCTGACGTTCCGCTCGATCAGCGCCTGGCGCAAGGATTACACCGCCACCCCGATCGACTTCGATGCCCTGCCCGCGGTCGATGTCGACGTGCCCGGCATCTATGCCAACGAGCAGATCAGCCAGGAGCTGCAGCTCCTTTACGACAAGGGTCCGCTGTCGGCGCTGTTCGGGTTTTACTACCTCGACGCCAAGGCCGACACGCTGTTCGACGTGCGCCTGTTCACCACAGCGGCCGGGTTCACCGCCTTCACCGAAGCGGATGTGGATACCAAGACTTACGCGGTGTTCGCCGACACGACGTTCGACTTCACCGACCAGCTCAGCCTCTCGCTGGGCGGGCGGTATACCTGGGATACCCGGTCGGCGTCGATCCTGCGCCAGAACTATCTCGGTGGCGGTTCGCCGGTGTTCGGCGGCACCGGGACCAAGTTCGGCGCCGCATCGACCGACTTCGACGGCAGCCGAGAGTTCAAGAAGTTCACCCCGCGCGTCTCGCTGAGCTTCCAGCCGACCCCGGATCACAACCTCTACGCAAGCTTCAGCCAGGGCTTCAAGGGCGGCGGGTTCGATCCGCGCGGTGTGGGGACCAACGCGCCCGACCTCGACGGCAACGGCGTCCGTTCGGATGACGAGATCGCCCAGTTCCTGAGCTTCGCGCCCGAGAAGGTCGACAGCTACGAGCTTGGCTACAAGGGCAACCTGCTGGACGGCGCGCTCTATGTCGCACTCGCCGGCTTCTATGCCGATTACACCGATGTGCAGATCCCCGGCTCGGTGGCATGTAACGCAGGCGGCGTCGCGACCTTCTGCGGCATCGTGTCGAACGCGGGCAAGGCGACCTTCAAGGGCCTGGAGTTCGAAACCACCGCGCGTCTCGGCCGCGACCTGATGGCGGCCGGCGACCGGCTGACGTTCGCCGGATCGCTCGGTTACATCGACGCGCAGTACAAGGAATTCATCTCGAACATCGGCGGCAAGCCGACCGACGTCGCCGCCTTCCGGCACGTGCAGAACACGCCCAAGTGGACCGCCAGCGGCACGCTCGGTTACTCGGCGCCGGTGGGCGACGGCGACATCGCCTTCAGCACCACGCTGTCCTACCGCTCGAAGGTCTATCAGGCCGAAACGCCCAACATCTATCTCGACCAGGACGGCTTCGCGCTGCTCGACGCCAACCTCGTCTATACCGCGCCGGACAAGCGCTGGAGCCTGGGCGTCCACGGCCGCAACCTGACCGACAAGCAGTACATCACCTCGGGCTATCCCTTCGCGGTCGCCGATGCGACCACCGGCGCGATCCCATTGGGTGCCAATGGCTTCCCGCTCCCGGCATTGGGCAAGGAAGGCACTCTTACGGCGTACTACGGCAATCCGCGCCAGGTGTTCGTTACCGGCTCACTGCACTTCTAGTTCGCCGGCCATGAGGGGCGAAGGGGCCCCACAAAGTAAT
>JAEWKG010000249.1 GCA_023386135.1 Pseudomonadota bacterium
GGCCGGCGATGCGGCCCTGCAGACGGCCGAGGCGGGTGCCGCCGGCGTCGATCACCGCGCGCGTCTCCAGCCGGTCGGCGGTCAGGCGCAGCACCAGCGCGAGGTCGATCGGCCGCGAGGTCAGCACGAGGCCCGAGCGGGTCAGGCCTGCGACCTTGATCCGCGCTTCACCGGTGGGGACCCCGCCCGGCGCGGCGCTGTAGTCGACCAGGCCCGAGATCTTCCCGCCGAGGCCGAGGTCGGTCCAGATGTCGGCCACCGACAGCGGCATGTCGGCTAGCTGCAGGTGCGCGGTGGTGCGCCCGCCGCCGAACTCGCCGCTCGCAATGATCGATCCGCCCGCGAAGTTGACCTGCGTCGGCTGCAGCTGCCAGCCGCCGTCGCGTGTTCGGATCAGCACCGCGCGGCGCGGCATCGCGATCGGCCGCCCTGCGAACTCACCGCGCGCCGCCACTGCCACCTGATTGGGCGAGACATTGGCGTTGAGCTGGAGCGAGAAGCGGGTCCCGCGCCGTCCCGCGATCGAGGCGGTGACGGTGCCGCTGCCGTTCTCGAGCTGCGCCTGCGCCGCCAGCCGCCCGATGAACAGGCTGCCGTAGCTGATCCCTTGCGCGTAGACGTTGCCATTGATCGTGCTGCGGCCCTGCACCAGCAACCCGTGCGCCTCGATCTTGGCCTGGCCGATCGACAGCGGCGTGGCTCCGCCGAAGCGCGCCTGGTTGGCGTTGAGGCTGACGTCGAACGCCTGCCCGCCGCCCTGCGGCGACAGCGCGATGGTACCGTCGAGCCCGCCGCCCGACAACGCCAGCGTGCCCGCGAGCGCGCTCTTGCCGAGGGTCAGCTCGCCGGTGACCGAGGTCTTCCACACGTCGAGCTTGCGGATGACGAGGCGGGTCGGCCCCTTGGCGGGCGCGTAGAGGTCGATCGTGCCCTGGAACGGCCCGAGCAGCGACTGGCCGCGGGTCTCGATCCCGAAGCCGTCCTTGATGGGCGCAATCGCGACGCGGACATCCTTGAGGCCCGCCGCGGGCAGCGGACTGGCGAACACCAGCACCGCTTCGGGCCCGCGCGCCGTGTAGGCGCCCTCGACGGTGAAGGCGCCATAGTCGACATGCCGCCCGCGCCCGGCGACACTGGTGCGGCCGGGGCGGATCAAGCCGTCGAGGGTCATCTCGAGCTTGGCGGCGTTGATGTGCACGCCGCGGAAGTCGAGCGGACGCGCGCCGCCGGTGGTGATCCCGCCGCTGAAGCTGATCGCCGGTCCCGCAAGGTTGGCGAGCGTGGCGTTGGTCACCTTGGCGATGCGCCCGCGCACGTCGGCCGACAAGGTCCACGGCGCGCTCCCGAAGGTCGCGACGATGCGCGCGCCGCCGTTGACGAGACCGACGTTGGGGATGGCGAGGCCGTTGGCGACGACCGGCCCGGCGAGGCGGTAGCTACCCTTGGCGGTGTCGCCCGCGAGGGTAAGTTGCGCGCTGGCGCCGGGGAAGGCGAGCGCGAGGCGGTCGCTGGTGAGCTGGCTGCCCTGGTAGCGGATCGTGCCCTTAACGGTGCCGCCCACCAGCCGCGGATCGACCTGCGCGGTGCCGGTGATCACGCGGGCAACCCGCGCGTCGAGCGGCACCGTCCAGCGCGCGCCGTCATACGTCGCGGTGCCCTGCTGGACGAGGCCGACGACCTGCGTAGTGCCGGTGACGTAGCGCGCCACGTCCACCCGGTGCTCGATGGAGAGATCGCGGAACGCGCCGTCGATGGTCGCGGCAACCCGCGCGCCCTCCAGCCGGCTGCCGGGGCCGAGCAGGCCCGGGTCCTTGATCCGCGCGTTGATCTGCAGGCCCTTGGCGAGGTTCTGGCCGAGGTCGACAAGCCCGCGCGCGCTGCCACCGATCGCCGGCGTCGCCAGCAGCACCGAACCATCAAGCACGCTGTTCTTGAGCGTACCGGTCGCCTTGTACGACACCGTCCGCCCGAGCAGCCGGCGTGGCAGGCCCGCCGCCATCGCCGCCTGCGGGTGCGCCTGCCCGACGATGGTGTAGGTGCCGCTCGCGTTGAGCATCCGGAAGGCGGCGAAGTTCGCGCCGTCGCGGGCGACGTAACCCCACCCGTCCCACTTGCTCCAGGTGCCGCGCCCCGCGACCTTGCCGGCGTAGCTCGCCGTGGCGCCGGTCATCGCCGCGAGCACACCGTCCTTGGGCGCGGCCACGTCGATCGCGATGTCGAACTTGTTGCCGTCGGGCTCGGCGTCGATCAGCGCGTGGAGCGCGTCGGCCCGGCCCAATCGCGCATCGGCCTTCACCTTCACCCGCCCGCTGCGGATGTCGGCGTTGGCGACAAGGTTCGCCTTCTGCGCGTTCGGCCCGGCGAGGCCCTTGGCGATGGTCAGGTCCTCGATCGCCAGCCGGTCCACGCGGATGTCGAAGGTGGGCAGGATCGGCGCGTTGGGGTCGCCGGGCTTCAGCTTGGGCAGACGGTAGAGCGTGCCGCGATGCGTCACCAATTCGCGTACGTCGAGGCCGTGGGCGAACCAGCTGGTCGGCCGCCAGTCCAGGTCGACCAGCGGCACGGTCAGGAACTTGCCCTGCGGATCGGACAGGGTCACGTCGTGCAGCCGCGCCTTGCCGTAGAGGTTGCCATCGATCCGCCCGATCGAGATCTTGAGGCCCGAAGCGGGCGCGACCTTGGCGATCTGGTCGACCACCCAGCGATGGCCGATCGAGCTGTTGAGCAGCGCCACCGCCGCCACCACCAGCAACACCAGCGCCCCGAGCACGCCCAGCGCCCACTTCGCCGCGCGGCGCCCGCGATAGCGGCGCACCGGCTCGACCGTCTCCACCACCTCGGCCTCGTCGGCCATCAGAACGCCTGGCCCAGCGAAACGTAGACCGCCACCCGGCTATCGCCCGGCGCGGGATTGATCGGGGTGGCGATATCGAAGCGCAGCGGCCCGAAGCCGGTGTTGTAGCGCACGCCGATGCCTGCCCCGAAGCGCACGGTCGAGAAGTCCGGCGTCACGCTCTGGCTGACGGAGCCCGCGTCGAGGAACGGCACCACCGACAGCGCGCCGTCGAAGAAGCCGGTCTGCACCCGCGCCTCGATCGCGCCTTCGACCAGACTGCGCCCGCCGGTCGGGTTGCCGTCGGCGTCGCGCGGGCCGATCCGCTGGTAGCCGTAGCCGCGCACCGAGCCGCCGCCGCCCGAATAGAGCCGGCGAGACGGCGCGATGTTCTCGAGATCGGTGCCGACGATCGTCCCCAACCGCACCCGGCCCGCGACCACCACCTTGTCGGTCACCTGCTTGTAGATCGAGCCATCGAACTGCGCGCGCAGGTAATAGCTCTGCATTTTATTGGTGCGTGAGACCTCGGGCGAGAGGCGCAGGCCGGCGCGGAAGCCCTTCTTGGGATCGAGCAGGCTGTCCGAGGTATCGAGCTCGGCGAACAGCGGGATCGCGCCGATGAAGTAGGTCTGGCGCGGCTGGACCACCCCGCCCAATGGCTGCGGGCGCTCGCTGGTCGCCACGGCCTCGAGGCCGATCGAGTAGGCGAGCGGCTTCTGAAACAGGAGCGTCGAGAGCCGCTCGTAAGTGCCGATCAGCGACACCGTGCGCGCGTCGTAGGCGTCGCTGTCCACCGTCGAGGCGAAGGCGTCGATGGTCAGCACCTTGTCACGCCCGCCGAGGTTGTTCTTGCGGAAGGTCACGCCGGCGAGCTGCTCGCGCGTGCCGGCGATGCCGCGCACCCGCAGCATGCCTTCGGGCGGGAACAGGTTGCGGTGCTCCCAGCTCGCTTCCGCGCGGATGCCCTCGCCCGTGCCATAGCCGAGCGCGCCCGCCCAAGTGCGCAGCTTGGCCTTGGTCAGCGCCACGTCGAGCGCAACCGTCCCGGGCTGGTCGACCGACGGCGGCGTGACCTCGCGCGGGGTAACGGTCACCGACGAGACCAGCCCGGTCGCGACGATCGCGCGGCGCAAGTCGAGCTCGAGGCTGCGTTGGTACACGTCGCCCGGATCGAACCGCGCGATGGTGGCGAGATGCTTGCCCGAAAGGAACCTGGGCATATTCGAGACCACATCGCCGAACACGTACTTGCCGCCGGGCGTCACCGGCAGCGTCAGGTCGCCTTCGCCGCGTGCGTGGTCGACCAGCAGCTCGGGCGCGGCGATCGCCGCGAACGGATAGCCGAATTCGCCCAGCGCGGTGTCGAGGTTGAGCTGTTCCTCGACGATCTTGTCGCTCGACATGAGGTCGCCGGGCTGGATTTCGAACGCGCGGCGCAGCGCAACCCCGTCGACCGCGGTGCCCAGCGCACCAAGGTCCACCGCACCGAAGCGGTAGCGCGCGCCCGGGATGATATCGAAACGGACATTGGCGCGGTCGCCCGCGGTCTCCTCGCCGGCCTGGATGCCGCCGACCGAGCGGATCACCTGCGCGTCGTAGTAGCCGTAGACCTTGAGCATGGTCTCCAGCAGCGCCTGGTCGGACTTGGCCCGCGCGGCGAGCTGGGCGACGCTGTCCTTGTCGGTGTCGAGTTCGGCAATGGTCGAGAGGTCACGGTAGCGCGCGGTGAACGCCTCGCGCTCGGGGAAGGCGGCAAGATCGGGCGGGAATGCCAGCGCCAGCTCGTCGGTCACGCGTTCGACATCGGCGTCGAGCAGCGCGGGCCGCGGGTTGGCTGCGTCCTCCATGTCAGCGAACTGGATCGAATCGTCGGGCTCGAGCGGGGCGAGCTGCGGCAGCTCGAGGTTGTCGGGCCACGGCACATCGATCGCCGGCACTTCGGCGAGCGGCGAATTGGGGTCGACCGTCAGCGCCGGCTCAGTTGCGGCGGCTGCGGCATCGGCGGGATTGCCCTCGGTCGCCCACGCCT
>JAEWKG010000312.1 GCA_023386135.1 Pseudomonadota bacterium
ATGATGCCTTATTTCGGCCATAATTCAAGCGGCATCGATTTGGGCGATCGAGGAGCGTGGGGATAGTCGCGCGTTCCGGCGTTGAGCGGCGGGCGCCGGCGCTGCTAGGGCGGCGCGCATGGCCGACATCATCGACGCCGAGAAAGACCCGTTCGACGCGATCGTCGACGCCCCGTTCGACAGTGCGCTGTCGGAACGGTACCTCGTCTACGCGCTCTCCACGATCACCGCGCGCTCGCTGCCGGACCTGCGCGACGGTTTGAAGCCGGTGCACCGCCGCTTGCTGTGGGCGATGCGGCAGTTGCGGCTCGATCCGACGCAGGCGTTCAAGAAGTCCGCCCGCGTGGTCGGCGACGTGATCGGCAAGTACCACCCGCACGGCGATGCGTCCGTCTATGACGCGATGGTCCGCCTCGCGCAGGATTTCTCGCTCCGCTATCCGCTGGTCGAGGGGCAGGGCAACTTCGGCAACATCGACGGCGATAACGCTGCCGCCTACCGCTACACCGAGGCCCGCCTGACCCGCACGGCGCTGCTGCTCATGCAGGGGCTCGACGAAGGCACCGTCGACTTCGTCCCCACCTACAACGGGGAAGAGGAAGAGCCCGAAATCTTCCCCGGCCTGTTCCCCAACCTGCTCGCCAACGGCGCCAGCGGGATCGCGGTGGGCATGGCGACCAACATCCCGAGCCACAACGTGGCCGAAGTGCTCGACGCCGCGCTAGAGCTGATCGACAACCCGCATGCCGAGCACGCGCGGCTGATGGAGCTGTTCCACGGGCCGGACTTCGCCACCGGCGGGCTGGTGGTGGACAGCCCCGAGGTGGTCTCGGCCGCTTACGAGACCGGGCGCGGCAGTTTCCGCATGCGCGCGCGCTTCCACGCCGCCGAGGCCGGCAGCGAGGCCGACCGTGACGCCGGCATCGAGCGGCTGGGCGGCGGGCAGTGGCAACTGGTGGTCAGCGAAATCCCCTACCAGGTGCCCAAGGGCAAGCTGATCGAGCAGGTCGCGCAGCTGATTGCCGACCGCAAGCTGCCGATCCTGGAGGACGTGCGCGACGAGAGCGACGAGGCGATCCGCATCGTCTTCGTGCCCAAGAGCCGCAACGTCGATCCCGAGCTGCTCAAGGAATCGCTCTACAAGCTGACCGACCTGGAAACGCGGTTCGGGCTCAACCTCAACGTCCTCGACGCGCAGCCCGGCACCGGACGTACGCCGATGGTGATGGGGCTGAAGGAGGTTCTCCTCCACTGGATCGCCAGCCAAATCGACATCCTCCAGCGCCGCAGCCGCCACCGGCTGGACCAGATCGCCAAGCGGCTGGAGCTGGTCGAAGGCTACATCATCGCCTTCCTCAACCTCGACCGGATCATCGAGATCATCCGCACCGAGGACGAGCCCAAGCCGGTGATGATGGCCGAGTTCGAGCTCACCGATCGGCAGGCCGAGGCGATCCTCAACATGCGGTTGCGGTCCTTGCGCAAGCTGGAGGAGATGGAGCTTCGCCGCGAGCGCGACGAGCTGCTGAAGGAGCAGGACGACCTCTCCAAGCTGCTCGAAAGCCCGGCGCGCCAGCGCACGCGGCTGAAGCGCGATCTCGCGGGCTTGCGCAAGGAATACGCCGAGGACACGCCGCTCGGCCGCCGCCGGACGACGATCGCCGAGGCCGCGCCGACCGTCGAGTACGATCCCTCGGCGATGATCGAGAAGGAGCCGGTGACGGTGATCCTGTCGCAGCGCGGCTGGATTCGCGCGGCGCGCGGGCACCTGCCGCTGGAGCAGGACTGGAAGTTCAAGGAAGGCGACGGGCCGGCGTTCGCGCTCCACGCGCAGACTACCGACAAGCTGTTGCTCGCGGCCGACGATGGGCGGTTCTACTCGCTCGGCGCGGACAAGCTGCCCGGCGCGCGCGGCTTAGGAGAGCCGCTGCGCACGATGATCGACATCGATCCCGAGGCCGCGATCGTCGCGGCCCTGGTGCATCGGCCCAAGGGGCAGCTGCTGCTGGCGGCGACCAGCGGCAAGGGCTTCGCGGCCGAAACCGACGAGCTGCTCGCCGAGACCCGCAAGGGGCGCCAGGTGGTCAACCTCAAGCCGGGGCAGAAGGTTGCGGTGGTGCGCGAGATCGCGACCGCGCACGACCACGTCGCGGTGGTGGGCGACAACCGCAAGCTGGTGGTCTTCAACCTCGAGGAAGTGCCGATCCTCGCGCGTGGCTCGGGCGTCACGCTCCAGCGTTACCGCGACGGCGGGCTGAGCGATGCGATCACCTTCACTCTGGCCGAAGGGCTGAGCTGGGCGATGGGCGGCGAAACCGGCCGCACCCGCACCGAGGAAGAGGTGTGGCAGTGGAAGGTCGCCCGCGGTGCCGCCGGCCGCATGCCGCCGCGCGGCTTTCCCAAGGACAACAAGTTCTGACGCTTTCCCGCGTCACCCCGGACCTGAGCCGGGGTCCCGCTTCCCTTTGGCGCCGCGCCACAAGCGCGACCCCGGCTCCGGGGCCGGGGTGACGACGTTGTTTGGACGCGGAAATTAAGAGCGGGCCGCCGGCATGTTTGCCGACGACCCGCCCGTCGCTCAAATTAAGAGCGGGCCGCCGGCATATTTGCCGACGACCCGCTCGCGACCCGAAGGGCTCTTGAGGGGGGGTGAGCCGCTTCGGTTACTGGCTGCTGTTGCCCGCAGCGGCGGCCGCGGCCACCTGTTCTGCGGTGAACAGTGCAATGAGTGCGCCGTTTGCATCGAGCGCGAAGTGTTCGCGCTTCAGCGCGACCGGGCCCGACGGGCTGTCGAGCACCACCGCGTCGCCATCGACCGACTTGATTGTGCCGAGCGCCGCGCCTTTGGGCGAAACGACCGCGGCGCCGGCGACCAGCTTGGCATCGCGCGCGGTGTTCGCGGCGGCAACCTGCTGCGCCATCATCTCGTCGAGCTGGGCCTTGGTGACGGTGATCGTCGGGCCCTTGTCGCTCTTGCCGAACGCGCTTTCAGGCAGCGGCGCCTTGTAGGTACCGGTGTCGACCATGACCGTGCCCGCATCGACGCTGGCGACGGTGCCGACGGAAGTGCCGTCAGGGCCGTACACCGTGGCGCCGGTGGCGACTTGCGCGAGCGCGGCGGCGGGGATCGCGGCGGCGGCGAGGAACGTGGAAATGGCGGCAAGGCGGGTGAACTTCATCTTGGCTCCTTGGGCTCTTCGCAGGTCGTGTAAAGCACCTAACGAAAGGTAGGCAAGACGGTTTAAGCCCGCTTCCTGAAGCCCAGATGAAGCGCCTCAGTCCCGCGCGGCGAGCTCGGCGTCGAGCAGCGCAAGCACGCGGTCGCGGCCGGGGAAGCCTTCGGCGATCCATCGCGCCTCGACCCCGCGCAGGATGCGCGCGACCTCGGGCCCGGCGGAGACCCCGCGCGCGACGATCTCGCCGCCCTTGAGCGGCAGGTCCGGCGGATCCCAGCCGATGACCGGCGTCGGGTCGCTGTCACCCAGCAACAGGCGGGCGAGCGCGCATCGGGGACCTTCGCGATAGGCGAGCGCGCGCGGTTCGGCGTCGTCCTCTGGCGCACGCGCGGCGGCACAGGCGAGCCGGTCGCGCTGGCTGCGCGACAGCCGCAGGCGCGCCGCGACGCTCTCGGCGAGGGCGGGCACGGCGGGAATCAGCGCGGCGAGCCGACGGATCGCGTCGGGCTCGACGCCCGCGGCCCGCTCGGCGGCGATCAGGCGTTCGAGCGCCTCGATCTCGTGCTTGCAAGCCTCGGGCAGCACCACGGGTAGCACGCCCCGCTCGCGCATCCGCGCCACGGTCGCGGCCGGGTCGGGCAGGGCGAGGAGGTTCTGCAGCTCCCACCCCACGCGCTCGCGGCTGAGACCCTTGAGGCCGCTGGCAAGTTCGGCGCAGGCGTCCTCGGCCTCGACGTCGAGGTCCGAACCGAACCGCGCCTGGAAGCGGTAGTAGCGCAGGATGCGCAGGTAATCCTCGCGGATGCGCTCGCGGGCATCGCCGATGAAACGGACGTGATGCGCTGCGAGGTCGGCCACGCCGCCGAAATAGTCGAAGACCTCCAACGTTGCCGGGTCGGCATAGAGCGCGTTGATGGTGAAGTCGCGGCGCGCGGCGTCCTCCCGCCATTCGGTCGCGAACGTCACGGTGGCGCGGCGGCCGTCGGTCTCGACATCCTTGCGCAGCGTGGTGATCTCGACGTTGCCGCCTTCGAGAATCGCGGTGACGGTGCCGTGGTCGATGCCGGTCGGGATGGTGCGGATGCCGGCATCCTCGAGGCGATTGATCACCTCCTCGGGCACCAGCGGGGTGGCGGCGTCGATGTCGCGCACCTCGCACCCCAGCAGCGTATCGCGCACCGCGCCGCCGACCCAGCGCGCGTTGCCGGCGCCGAGCGCGCCCACCAGCACGGCGAGTTCGGGCCGTTTCGTCCACGCGGCGGGCGCCAGGCGGGTCACCCGAACACCTCGGCCAGCGCCATCCGGCGCGACAGGTTGCCGATGATCGCCGCGGTCACGCCCCAGATGCGGTGGCCTTGCCAGATGATCTCGAAATAAGTCCGCGGCGCGCCTTCCCACTCGACGGTGCGGGGCACGCGGTTGGCGGGATCGAGGATGAAGGCGAGCGGCGGCTCGAACCAGGCCGAGACCTCGGCCGGGTTGGGGGTGAGCGGAAGGTCGGGCGGCACCACCGCCAGCACCGGGGTGATGTCGTAGCCGGTGCGGGTGTGAAACGGATCGGAAGTGCCGATCACCTGCACGTCACGCGGGTGGATGCCGAGCTCCTCGTGCGCCTCGCGCAAGGCGGCGGCGACCGCGTCTTCGCCCGGATCGAGCTTGCCGCCGGGGAACGCGGCCTGCCCGGCGTGGGCGCGCATGGTTTCGGGGCGATGGGTGAGGATGACGCCGGGCTCGGGCCGGTCGGTCACCGCGATCAGCACCGCGGCCGGGCGCAGCTCTCCGACGGGCGGGGCCATGGCATCGGCGAGGAGCTCTATCTCGCGCGCGTGTCCGGCCTCGAACACCGATGCGAGCCGGTCGAACAGCGTCACGCGGGCACCAGCGAGAACGCTTCGCCCTGGCTCGTCACGCGCCAGTCGTCGCCATGCGCCAGCGCGATCTGCGCGAGTTGCTCGTAGGTCGAACGGTTGAGCCGCGCCTCGCAGCCGCGCCGCACCGCGAGGTAAAGCGCCGGTGTCGCTGCATCGCCGCGCGGCGTGAGCGGATGGTCGGGTCCGGCGATCACGATCTCGTCGGTGTTGAGCCGGAATGCGAGCGCGCCGTCCTTCTCGGTCACGTCGGTGGCGACGAACGCCGCGTCCTCGACCACGATCGACAGCTTCTGCACCGGCGTGACCAGCCAATGACCCTTGTCATCGCGCAGCAGCAGCGAGGCGAACGCACGCACCATCGCGGGGCGCGTGATCACACCGCCCTCGTGCAGCCAGGTGCCGTTGGCGCGGATTTCCATGTGGCTGTCGCCGATCCCGGCCGGCGCCCACTTCTCGACCGGCGGCAACTTGCGCGCGGCGACCGCCTCGGCCAGCTCGGCGAGCGACAGGGCGGCGATCTCGGGGGGCGGCTCGTAGGGCATCGTCGGCGAGGCGATGCCAGATGCGGGTCAGTTCGCCAAGCTGGCCCTGCCGGCAGTCATCCACGGGCCTAGCATGCCCTCCGTCGGCAAACCGTCGACGTCGCCGCGCACCAGCAGCCGCGCCGGGTCCCACGGTCCGGGGCACTGCCACCCGCGCGGCGCCTCCACGAAGCCGAAGCGCGCGTAGTAGGAGGCATCGCCGATCAGTACCTGCG
>JAEWKG010000043.1 GCA_023386135.1 Pseudomonadota bacterium
TTGCGGCCGAGGTCGAGCAGCATGAGGTGTTCCGCGCGTTCCTTGGCGTCGGCGAGCAGGCTCGTCTCGGCCTCGCGGTCGAGGTCCGGGGTCGCGCCGCGCGGGCGCGTGCCGGCGATGGGGCGGATGGTCACCTCGCCATCGCGCACGCGGACGAGGATTTCCGGACTCGAGCCCACGACGGCGAACCCGGGGAGATCGAGGAAATAAAGGAACGGGCTTGGGTTCACCCGGCGCAGGGCGCGGTAGAGCGCCAGTGGCGGCAGCGGGAACGGGCAGGTGAAGCGCTGGGCGAGCACCACCTGGAATACGTCGCCCGCTTCGATGTAGTCCTTCGCTTTGAGGACCATCGCGCGGTAATCCTCGGCCGCAAGCACGGGCGCGAGGGCGAGATCGGGGAGGGCCTCCGACCGCTCCGCTTTGGGTGCGGCCTGCGACAGCTTGCGGAGCGCTTCGTCGATCCGCTCGCCCGCGGCGGCTACCGCGACATCCGCGGCGCGATCGCTCGGCCACAGCGGAGCGATGCAGAACAGCTCGTCACCGAGACGGTCGAACACCAGGATCAGCGTCGGCCGCACGAACAGCATGTCGGGCAGGCCGATGCCGGGTCCTTCGGCGCGCGGGAGGCGTTCGACCAAGCCGATGGTCTCGTAGCCGAAGTAGCCGACCAGGCAGGCGATCGGCGGCAGGCCCTGCGGTACGGCAATCCGGCACGCTTCCACCAGCGCGCGCAATTCGGCGAGTGCGTCGCCATCGCAAGGTGCGAACGCCGCGCGATCGGCCTGCCACCGCCCGTTCACCTCCGCCCGCGCGCCGTCGGCGCGGAAGACCAGGTCGGGATCGAGGCCGAGCAGGCTGTAGCGACCGCGCACCTCACCGCCCTCGACCGACTCCAGCAGGAAATCCCCGCGCCCCGGCTCGATCAGCTTGAGTGCGGCGCCCACCGGCGTCTCGGTATCGGCGACCACGCGCCGCCAGACGAGCGCGGGGCGTCCATCGGCGAGCGCCGCGCGGGCAGCGTCGGCGTTATCGGGCGCGGCGCCGCTCAGGGTGAGCCTCAGTTCTCGCTGTTGTCGCCGACGAGGCGCTTGCGCACCGCGGCGATCGCGGCCGGGTTGCGCTCCACACCCACGTCCTTGCGCAGCGCCACGCGCAGTGCATCGCCGTATTCGCGGCCCATCAGCTGACCGAGGCTCTGCGACGCTTGCGCCAGGATCGGGTCGTTGGGCACGACCTGGCCCGGCTCGATCGAGTTCACCTTGATCACGTACCAGCCGATATCGTTGGGCGCTTCGAGCCGCTTGACGCTGTTCTTCGCCATCGAGAACAGAAGCGCCAGCGGCGGCGGCACCCGCTGCCCCTGCGCGGCAAGCTGTTCGCGGGTCATGTTGACCTGCTCGGGCGCGGGGAGCGCGGCGCTCTCGGCGGCGACTGCCTGCGCTAGAGGCATGCCCTTGGCGACGCGGGCCAGCACGCGATCTGCAGCCGCCTTCGCGCCCTGCGAGCCGGTGGCGCGGCGCCAAGCTGCGGTCACGTCGTCGGTGATCTCCGCCAGCGGCGCGGCGGCCGAGGGGGTGATCCGCGCGGTTTCGTAAACGAGATACGATTGCCCGCCGTCGAGCGCGGCGATCTGCGGGTTTCCTTCCTCCATCTCGAACGCGCTTCCCAGCGCCGGCTGGAGGATAGCCGGCACGCGCTCGGTACCGGAGCCATAGACGCGGCCGTCGGCGACCACCGGCTTGGTGGTCTGGATATCGACCTTCAGCGACTTGGCGATATCGGACAGCGCGTTGCCGTCGTCGATGCGCTGCTCGACGTCGCCGGCGAGTTCGCTCAAAGCGCGGGTGCGCTTCTCGGCGCGGATCGCGCTCGCGATCTCGCCGCGCGCCTGCGCCAGCGTCCGCTCGGGCACCGCGGTAACGCTGTCGACGCGCACGACGTACCAGCCGAGGCCGCCACGCGCCGGCGCCGCGATGGTGCCGCGCGCCGCGGAGAATACCGCCTGCGCGACCGCTTGCGACGACTGCCCCGTGTAGGTCTGCCGGTCGATCGCGGGGATCTTCGCCGCCTCCAGCCCGGCCTCGCGCGCCGACGCCTCGATCGCCCCGGCGCCCTTCTGGGCAATCGCCTGCGCCGCCTGCTGGGTGGGGACAATCAACTGGGTCAGCGTCCGCTGCTCACGCGCGGCATAAAGCTTGGCGCGGTCGCGGTTGTAGCGCGCGGCGATCTCGGCATCGGTCGGCTCGATATTGCCGAGCGACTTGTCGTCGAACACCACGTAGCGCAGCTCGCGCCGCTCGGGCCGGATGAAGTCGGCCTTGTGCGCATTGTAATAGCCGGTCAGCTGCGCGGCGGTCGGCGCGCCCTTCGGCGCAAAGGCGTTACTCGGGATCACCGCCACCGCGCCCTGGCGCCGCTCGCGGGTGAGCGCGGCGTAGCGCAGCGCGATCTTCTGCGGCATCCGCGCGCCGAACGCCGCCGGCACCAGCACCTGCGTTGCGAGTTGGCCGTCGGCGATATCGCGCCGCACCGCCGCGTCGGTCAGCTTCCGGCTGGCGAGAACCTGGCGATAGAGCTGTTCGGAGAACTTGCCGTCGGGGCCGGCGAAGGCGGGAATGCGGCGGATCTCGCTGTTGACGAGGTTGTCCCCCGCCGCGAGCCCGTTTTCGTCCGCCCACTCGCTGATCGCGCGCCGGTCGAGCAGGGAATCAAGCACTTGGGTCAGCCCGCCCTGGCCGATGAAGGCCGCCATCGAGGCCGTCGGGTTCTGCTGGCGCTGCTGGTCGAGCGCGTTGCTCGCCGCTTCCGCCAGGTCGTTGGCGCTGATCTTCTGGTCGCCGACCACCGCGACATTGTCGCCGCCCGACAGGCTGCCACCGATACCGCCGTTCCCCGCGACATCGCCGACCGCGAACGCGAGGCCGATGATCGCGACGAAAGCGATGGTGATGCCAAGCCCGATCTTGGACTTGAAGATGTTGCGGAAGAACTGAAGCATGGAAGAACGTTCGCCTGGCCGGACAAGTGAAAGCGCCCGGGGAACGGGCGCTGGAGCGGCGAGGGCTTTAGAGGCCCTGCGACCTTGCCGCAACAGGTGCCGCGCCGTTTTGACGCAAGCGCTTTTGCGCGCTAGCAGCCGCGCCGCCCGCGCCCTTATAGCGCCGGCTAACGCTGCTGCCGCGAATCTCCGGCAGCCCATCCCAAGAGGAAGTTCTATGGCCCTGCGGCCCTACGTCGTCGGCAACTGGAAGATGAATGGCACCCGCGCGATGCTGGCCGAAGCGCGCGCGATCGATCGCTCGGCGCAGCGCCTGATGAAGGTCGAAGTCGCGCTCGCGCCGCCGTACACCCTGATCCATGCGGTGCACCGCGAGGCCGAACAGATCGGTGTCGGCGCGCAGGACTGTTCGCCCTATGCCGACGGCGCGTTCACCGGCGATGTGTCGGCCGCGATGATCGCCGATGCCGGCGCCAAGTTCGTAATTCTGGGCCACAGCGAGCGGCGCGAGGGCCACGGCGAGAGCGACGCACTGGTCCGTGCCAAGGCCGACGCGGCGTTGACGGCCGGGCTCAAGCTCATCGTCTGCTGCGGCGAGACCGAAGCGACCCGCGATGCCGGCGAAGCCGAGCAATACGTCACCGGCCAGCTCACCGCCTCGCTGCCAGACGCGATCGATACCGCGAGCGAGCGGTTGTCGGTGGCGTATGAACCCATCTGGGCGATCGGCACCGGCCGCACGCCGACGGTCGCCGACATCGCCGCGATGCACCGTGCAATCCGCGCGCTGCTGGTCGGCCGCTATGGCGAGGAGCAGGGCGCCGCGGTGCGCATCCTCTACGGCGGCTCGGTCAAGCCCGAGAACGCGCGCGAGCTGCTCGCCGCGGACGAAGTGGGCGGGGCGCTGGTGGGCGGTGCCAGCCTGACCGCCGAGGCCTTCCTCGGCATCGTCATGGCGACCGTCGACCTGCAGGACGCCTGAGCGCCCGCACTTGCCGTAACCCGCCGCGACGCCTAAGTGCGCCGGTGTAATTCTACCGGATCGATCCAGAGCCCCATAGAGCCTTATGTCGCTGTTCATCTTCCTCCTCGTCGTCCAGGCGATCGTTGCCGCCACGCTGGTCGGCGTGATCCTCATCCAGCGCTCGGAGGGCGGCGGGCTCGGCATCGGCGGCAGCCCGACCGGGCTGATGAGCGCGCGCGGCGCGGCCGACTTCCTGACCCGCGCAACGCGCTGGCTGGCGATCGTGTTCGTGGTCCTGTCGATCATCCTCGCAGCGATCGCCGCCAAGTCGAGCACCGGCGACGTTTCGGTCGATTCCACTCTCGACCGCGCCCCGATCCAGAGCGCGCCGGCTGACACCGCGCCCGCCCAGACGGCGCCTGCCCAGACCGCGCCGAGCCAGGCCGCGCCTTCCGCGCCTGCCTCGGGCGACGATCCGCTCGCCGGCGTGACCGGCTAGGCCGAGCCTCTCCCCCGCCAGGTGGTTGTGGATTGCGGCCCATCGCCGCGCCAAGCCGCTTGCGCCGAATCCAGATTGACGCTTAAGGCCCGACTCCCATGGCGCGGTATATATTTATCACCGGCGGCGGGGTCTCCTCGCGCGGCAAAGGTCTCATGGCGGCGAGCCTCGCGGCTCTCCTGCAAGCGCGCGGGTTCCGCGTGCGCATCCGCAAGTTCGAACCCTACCTGAACGTCGATCCGGGGACGATGAGCCCCTATCAGCACGGCGAGGTCTACGTGACCGACGACGGCGCGGAGACCGACCTCGACCTGGGGCACTACGAGCGCTTCACCGGCGTCTCGGCGCACCAGGGCGACAACATCACCTCGGGCCGCATCTACCGCGACATCATCGCCAAGGAGCGGCGCGGGGACTACCTCGGCGCCACCGTGCAGGTGATCCCGCACGTCACCGACGCGATCAAGCAGTTCGCGCAGGACGATACGAGCGAGCTCGACTTCGTGCTGTGCGAGATCGGCGGCACGGTCGGCGACATCGAGAGCCTTCCGTTCATCGAGGCGCTGCGGCAGCTCAGGAACGAACTCGGGCGCGAGAACACGTGCTCGGTCCACGTGACGCTGGTGCCTTACATCGCCGCGGCGGGCGAACTGAAGACCAAGCCGACCCAGCACTCGGTGCGCGAGATGACCGGGCTCGGCATCCAGCCCGACATCCTGCTGTGCCGCTGCGAAAAGCCGCTGCCCGACAGCGAACGGGCGAAGATCGCGCTGTTCTGCAACGTGCGCAAGGAAGCGGTGATCCCCGCGCTCGACGCGAGCAGCATCTATGCAGTGCCGTTGCAGTACCACCGCGAAGGCCTCGACAGCGAGGTGCTGCGCCACTTCGGCATGACCGCGCCCGCGCCCAATCTTGCGCGGTGGGACGATATCCTCGACCGCTACGAACATCCCGAGGGCGAAGTGACGATCGGGGTGGTCGGCAAGTATGTCGGGCTGCCCGATGCCTACAAGTCCTTGAACGAAGCGCTGGTTCACGGCGGGATGGCCAACCGGGTGAAGGTCCACATCCGCTGGATCGACGCCGAGCTGTTCGAGAAGGACGACGAGGACATCGCCGCCCAACTCGAGCCGATGCACGGCATCCTGGTGCCGGGCGGCTTCGGCGAGCGCGGCAGCGAGGGCAAGATTTCCTCAGTGCGCTTCGCCAAGGAGCGCAAGGTGCCGTTCCTCGGCATCTGCCTCGGCATGCAGATGGCATGCATCGAAGGCGTTCGCTCCTCGGGCCAGGCCAAGGCCAGCTCGACCGAATTCGGCCCGACCGACGAGCCGGTCGTCGGCATCATCACCGAGTGGATGAGCAAGGAAGGGTTGCAGCAGCGCAGCGCGGAGGGCGACCTCGGCGGCACGATGCGGCTGGGCGCCTATGACGCAGTGCTGTCGGGCAACAGCCATGTCAGCACGGTCTATGGCGGAGCGACCACCATCAGCGAGCGTCACCGCCACCGCTACGAGGTCAACTCGGCCTACCGCGACGCGCTGGCAAGGGACGGGATGGTTTTCTCTGGCATGTCGCCCGACGGCCTGCTTCCCGAGATTGTCGAGCGCCCCGACCACCCGTGGTTCATCGGCGTGCAGTTCCATCCCGAGCTCAAGAGCAAGCCGTTCGACCCGCACCCTCTTTTCGCCGGTTTCATCGGCGCGGCGCTGCGGCAGGCGCGGCTGGTTTGAAGCAACCTCCCGAAAGATAGGGAGCAATTTTTTACAAGCGCTTGGTCGCAATTCGGAATATATATTGCCTATTCCGGGAGAGCCGCTAGGGGGACGGCGCTCACGCAAGAAATTGCTTTTTGTCAATTTTCGGGCCGCACCAACCGATTCGCTCGGGTCCGCGGCCATTGGCAGAAGGCGGACAGCTTGGTGGGGAATTGATCGTCTT
>JAEWKG010000089.1 GCA_023386135.1 Pseudomonadota bacterium
GGGTAGCGCCCACCTCTAACGGTGCAAATGGCGGCTCTTCGGAGCCGCCATTTGTCGTTTCTAAATCCACTGCTCGAAGGAATCTCGCGATGTCGATCACCCCGCTGATGCCCGTCTATCCCCGGTGCGGCGTGCGGCCCGTGCGCGGCGAGCATTGCCACCTGATCGACGAGGACGGCACCCGCTACCTCGACTTTGCCAGCGGCATCGCGGTGAACTTGCTAGGTCACAGCCATGAGGGGCTGATCGGCGCGATTCAGAAGCAGGCCGCCACGCTGATGCACGTGTCCAATCTCTACGGCAGTCCGCAGGGTGAGGAGCTGGCCCAGCGGCTGGTCGACCTGACCTTCGCCGATACAGTGTTCTTCACCAACTCAGGCGCCGAGGCCGTGGAGTGTGCGATCAAGACCGCGCGCGCCTATCACCAGCACGTCGGCAACGACGAAAAGTACGAGCTGATCACGTTCAAGAACGCGTTCCACGGTCGCACGATGGCGACCATCAGCGCGTCGAATCAGGACAAGATGCACAAGGGCTTCATGCCCCTGCTCGCCGGCTTCAAGTACGCCGAGTTCGACGACCTCGAGAGCGCGAAGGCGCTGATGGGTCCGAATACCGCGGGCTTCCTGGTCGAGCCGATCCAGGGCGAAGGCGGCATCCGCCCGGCGTCCGACGCGTTCATGCAGGGCCTGCGTAAGCTCGCCGACGATAACGACCTGATGCTGGTGCTCGACGAGGTGCAGTGCGGCGTCGCCCGCACCGGCCGGATGTACGCTTACGAGCACTACGGCATCGAACCCGACATCCTCGCCACCGCCAAGGGCATTGGCGGCGGTTTCCCGCTCGGCGCCTGCCTCGCGACCGAGAAGGCGGCGCGGGGGATGGTCATCGGCAGCCATGGTTCCACCTACGGCGGCAACCCGCTGGCGATGGCGGCGGGCAACGCAGTGCTCGACGCGGTCGGCAACGACGCGTTCCTCGCCGAAGTACGCGAGAAGGGCGAGCGGCTGCGCAGCCGGCTCGAACAGTTCATCGGCAACTACCCGGAGCTGTTCGAAGGTGTGCGCGGCAAGGGCCTGATGCTGGGCCTCAAGATGAAGTCGGAAAGCCGCCCGTTCTACGCGCACCTGCGCGACAACCATCAGCTGCTGACCGTGGCGGCGGGCGACAACACCCTGCGCGTGCTGCCGCCGTTGGTCGCGGGCGACGCCGAGTTCGACGAGTTCTTCGACCGGCTCTCCGCCGGCGCGGCGAGCTATCAGCCCCCTGAAGCGGCATGACCGCGCGGCATTTCCTCGATCTCGGCGATGCCGGCGCCAAGGCGGTGCGGGCCATGCTGGCCGACGCTCATGCGCGCAAGACGGCGCGGCAGGGTTGGCCCAAGGGCACGCCCGACGCGGATGCGCCGCTGGCCGGCCATGTGCTGGCGATGATCTTCGAGAAGAATTCGACCCGCACCCGCGTCAGCTTCGACATGGCGATGCGTCAGCTCGGCGGCAGTGCGCTGATCATGGACGCCGGCAGCACGCAGCTCGGCCGCGGCGAATCGCTCGCCGACACCGCGCGGGTGCTGAGCCGGATGGTCGACGCGATCATGATCCGCACCGACAATCACGCGAAGATCGAGGAGCTGGCGCGTCACGCCACCGTGCCGGTGATCAACGGCCTCACCGACCAGTCGCATCCGTGTCAGATCATGGCCGACCTGCTGACCATCGAGGAGCAGGGCAAGCGCCTTGCCGGGCTCGAGCTCGCGTGGCTCGGCGACGGCAACAATGTGCTCCACTCGATCCTCGAAGCGGCAGGGCTGCTCGGCTTCAACGTCCGCGTCGGCACGCCGCAAGGCTACGAGCCGGAACAGCGCTTCGTGGAGATGGCCCGCGCGGGCGGGGCGACCGTTACGCTGACCCAGGATGCTGCCGAGGCGGCGCGCGGCGCGGACATCGTGGTCACCGATACGTGGGTGTCGATGGGGCAGGACCACGCGCACAACAAGCTCGCGGACATGGCGCCCTTTCAGGTCAACGCCGCGCTGATGGCGGCCGCCAATCCTGACGCGCGTTTCCTCCACTGCCTCCCCGCGCACGTCGGCGAGGAAGTGACTGAGGAGGTGTTCGAGAGCGAGCGCTCGGTCGTGTTCGACGAGGCCGAAAACCGCATCCACGCGCAGAAGTCCGTGGTGCTGTGGTGCCTCGGCAAGCTGTGAGCCGCGCGATTGCGTGAGCCGTTGCCGACCCCATATGGCCGGCGATGACTGACGCAGACGAAACCTACGCCGACCGCCTGCTCGGCTTCTCGATCCCCTCGCGGCATGCGCGTGGCCGCGCGGTGCGGCTGGACGGTGTGCTGAACGAGATTCTCTCGGCCCACGCCTATCCGCCCGCGATCACGCACCTGCTGGCCGAAGCCCTGGTGCTCACCACGCTGCTCGGCGGGCTGCTCAAGGAAGACGGCGCGCAGCTGACCATGCAGGCGCAAACCGACGGCGGAGTGGTCAAGCTGCTGGTGTGCGACTGGAAGGGCGGGGCGCTGCGGGGCTACGTCCATTTCGACCGCGAGCGGCTCGCCGCGCTCGGCGTCAATCCGTCGCTCTATGCGCTGTTCGGCAAGGGCTATCTCGCGATCACCTTCGACCTTGAGGAGGGAAAAGGCCGATATCAGGGGATCGTCCCGCTGGAAGGTGCGTCGCTTGGCCAGGCGTGTGAGAGCTACTTCGGCCAGTCGGAGCAGCTACCGACGCTGATCCGGACTGCCGTGAAATCGGGCACGAATGGCACGGTCGGCGGCGGACTGCTGGTGCAGCACCTGCCCGAGGGCGAGGAAGGCCGCGAACGGCTCCACGTGCGGATGGACCATCCCGAATGGGAGCACGTCGCGGTCCTCGCCGGTAGTACGCGCTACGACGAGTTGTTGGACGATAACCTCTCGCTCGAAGCATTGGTGTGGCGCCTGTTTCATGAAGAAGAGCAGGTGCGGGTCGATTCTGGCTTGGCGATCACCCGGGGATGCCGCTGTTCGTTCGAGCACTACCGCTCGGTGATCGCCAGCTTTCCCGAAGACGAACGCGCGGCGATGCGTAACGAGGAGGGCGTGATCGTGGTCGACTGCGCTTTCTGCTCGCAGACCTTCCCGATCCGGGACTAACGGTTCGTCGCTCTTGCGGAACACTTTATCGCGGCTGTCGTTTTGTGGTAAAGCCGCACCGGTCGAAACTTCGCGGGCGCACGGTGGAGTTCAATCCATGTTTTCCAAGATGACTGCCGTAGCGCGGTCCGCGGTGATCGCCGCGGGTCTCTATGCCGGCGGGGTATTGTCGCCGGCCGTCGCGCAGGCGCCGTCGCTCGCGATGCTGACCGCGCTCGACGACGGGCAATGGGAGCTGCGCTTCCGCGATGGCACACCAACGCGCCGCGTATGCGTGCACTCGGGTCTGGAGCTGATCCAGCTGCAGCACGCCGATGCAGGCTGCAATCGTTTCGTGGTGGAGGACGGCGCCAACATGGTGACCGTGCAGTACACCTGCCGGGGCAATGGTTACGGCCGCACCAGCGTGCGGCGGGAGAGCAACAGCCTCGTCCAGATCGACAGCCAGGGCATCGCCGGCGGGCTGCCGTTCCAGTTCTCGGCCGAAGCGCGCAAGGTCGGTGCCTGCCGCTGACTGGAGTTGCCGTTGACCTCCGCGCAGACTAGCGCGCGGCGATGAGTTTTCCCCAAGCAAGCGCGGTCGTCCTGCTTTCAGGCGGGCTCGACTCAATGGTGGTCGCGGCGCTCGCGCGCGAACAGGGCTTCGCGGTTCATGCGCTGACGATCGACTACGGCCAGCGGCACCGGCGCGAGGTCGTATCGGCCGCTGCGGTCGCGGAGGCGGTTGGCGTGGCGCGGCATGTCGTGCTGCCGCTCCACCTGCGCCAGTTCGGCGGTTCTGCACTGACCGCCGACATCGCGGTGCCCAAGGACGGCGTGGGCAGCGATATCCCGGTGACCTATGTCCCCGCGCGCAACCTCGTGTTCCTGTCGCTGACCATCGCCTTTGCCGAAGCGAGCGGCGCGCGCGACGTGTTCATCGGGGTCAACGCGCTCGATTACTCGGGCTATCCCGACTGCCGCCCCGAATTCATCGCCAGCTTTGCCGAGACCGCCCGGCTCGGGACGCGCGAGGGGGTGGAGGGCCGGCCGATCGGGATTCAGGCGCCGCTCCAGCACATGACCAAGGCCGACATCGCGCGCGAAGCCGCGCGGCTGGGGCTCGACACGGGCTTGTCGTGGTCGTGCTACGATCCCACGCCCGAGGGGCTCGCCTGTGGTTCGTGCGACAGTTGCCAGCTGCGGCAAAAGGGCTTCGCCGAAGCGGGTTTGACGGATAGGGTCGCCTACGCCGGCCGCTGACCGGCGATGCTGGGAGAGACCTGTTGACCGAACCGAACGGTGCCGCGCCGGCCCACGACCCCAACGCGCCCGTTCCCGCCTACAGCTGGTACGCGCTCAGCGTGCTGGTGCTCATCTACGTCCTCAACTTCGTCGACCGGCAGATCCTCTCGATCCTCGCCAACGACATCAAGGCCGACCTGCACGTCGACGACGCGTTCCTGGGGTTTCTCTACGGCACCGCCTTTGCGATCTTCTACGCGCTGTTCGGCATTCCGCTGGGTAAGCTCGCCGACAGCTGGAAACGCGTGCGGCTGATGAGCGCGGGGCTCGCATTGTGGTCGGTGATGACCGCGCTGTCGGGCTTTGCCCGGAACGGCGCGATGCTGACCGGCGCGCGCATTGGCGTGGGAGTGGGCGAGGCCACCGCCAGCCCGTCGGCCTATTCGCTGATCTCAGACTGGTTTCCCGCCCGCCTGCGCGCCACCGCACTCGCGATCTATTCCTCCGGGCTCTATTTCGGCGGCGGCGTATCGTTGCTGATCGGCGGGCTGATCGTGGAGGGCTGGAACAAGGCCTATCCGAATGGCGGACCGCTCGGCCTGGTCGGCTGGCAGGCGGCGTTCGTGTGGGTCGGGGTGCCGGGCCTCCTCCTGGCGGCATGGGTGCTGACCTTGCGTGAGCCCGTGCGCGGCCTGATCGACGGACTGCCGACTGAGGAAGACCCCGCGCCGTTCCGCGGTTTTCTCGACGAGCTCATGCTGATCATCCCGCCGTTCACGTTCCTCGGCGCGGCGCGGCGCGGGATTTGGGCGCTCGCAGGCAATGTCGCTGCCGCAATCGGCTTTGCCATCGCGGCGATGCTGCTGACGCGTTGGGTCAACGCCGGTCCCGGCAAGATCATCCCGGCCGTGTCGGACCAGTGGTTGTTCCTTGGGGTGGGATACTATGCGGTGTTCAGCTGGGCGAGCGCGCTGCGCTCCCGCGACCTGCCGACCTTCCGCCTGACCTGGGGCTCTCCCGCATTCCTGGCGACGATCCTCGGTTACGGGATGGTCTCGTTCATGTCCTACGCCAGTTCCTTCTTCGCCGCTCCCTATGGCGAAGCGACCTTCCACATTGCCAAGACCGAGATCGGTTGGCTGCTCGGCGCGCCCGCGGCGGTGGCGGGCTTCTTGGGTGTGATCTCCGGCGGCCGCGTCGCCGACTGGCTATTCGCGCGCCATCCGGCGGGCCGGTTGTTCGTGGTGATGTTCGGGCTCGTCGCCCCGCTTCCGGTGGTGTGGACACTGTTCACGACCGGCGACCGGACAACGTTCTTCGTGCTTGCCAGTCTCAGCCAGTTCCTTGCCGCCAGTGCGCTGGGCGCCGCGGCGGCGGTGAGCCAGTCGCTGGTGCTGCCGCGCATGCGCGGAGTGGCGACGGCGACGTTCTTCCTCGCGACCACCTTGGTGGGGCTGGCGCTTGGGCCGTTCCTCGCCGGCTGGGTATCGGCGCAGCATGGCGGCGACATCTCGCTCGGCGTGCGCTCGATCCTGTGGGCCGCGCCGATCGGGTTTGTCTGCCTGGTCGCCGCGATCAGGCTGGTGCCGGAGGCTGCGCGCTCTCTCCGGACGCGGGCCGAGGCTGCGGGCGAGGAAGCGGCGATCAGGCCGGCTTGATCACCCCGCAGGCTATGCGCGCACCCGAGTTGCCCGACGGGTCGCTCTTGTAGTCGTCGGGATCGGCGTGGATGACGATCGCCGCGCCGTCGGCGTCGAACAGCCAGCTGCGCACCTGCTCGGGCGTTCCCGACAGTTCCGCGGTGAGCGCGCCGTTGCCGCCCGCGCTTATGGTCAGGTTCGGCAAGTCGCCCTCATGCGCGCCATCGGGCGCCATCGTGCCATGATGCTTGCCCAGCGGGTTGAGGTGCCCGCCGGCCGAGGCGAAGTCGGGCGCTTTGCACGCACCGGTGGTGTGGAGATGGATGCCATGCACCCCTGGGGCGATGCCGGTTGCCCCGACGGCGAGCGTCACGCGGTTGCCCACTGCGACGATCTGCGCCGACCCCGCCGGCTGGCCGTTCGCGAGCGTCAAGGTGGCGCTGCCGATGCGCTGGCCTGGGAGGTCGGATACGGTGCTGCACCCAGCCATCGCGATTGCGACCAAGGTGAGGGCAGCGAAAGATCGGAAGGTCATCGGCATCTCGCGTCTAGCAGGGAACACGGTTGTTAAACGAAAAAGGGGCCGGATTGCTCCGGCCCCCCAATCTTGTTCGGCTGACGCCGAGCTTACATGCCCGAACCCGGACCGTAGGTGACTTCGACCCGGCGGTTCTGGAGTTCGCGCACGCCGTCCGCGGTCGGAACGCGCGGCTGCGATTCGCCGAACGCCTGCGTCGTGATGTTGCCATCCGGCACACCGCGGCCAGCCATGTAGCTGCGCACGTTGTTGGCACGGCGCTGCGACAGGCCGACGTTATAGGTCGCGGTACCCGAACGGTCGGCGTGACCGGCGAGCATGACCGAGGCCGAGCCGCAGTTGGCGTAAGCCGACACAGCGTTGTTCAGGATCGTCGCGGCTTCCGGCGTGATGTCCGCCTTGTCCCACTCGAAGAACACGATGTACGGACCCTTGTTGCAGACCGGAGCCTGCACAACCGGGGGCTGCACGACCGGCGGCGGCGGCGGCGGAACCGGGCGAGCCGGGCAAGTCGCGTCCATCGCGATCTGCGTGCCGTCCCAGCAGGTCTGCATCGGGGCCGGAGCGCCGCCGAAGTTGAACCCGATGGTGCCGAGGATCGAGTGCGAACGCCACTTGGCGCTGGCATCGCGGCCGAGGCTGTCGACGACATCGTTGTTGCTGGTGTTGAAGAAGCGATACTTCAGACCAACGTCGATGCTGTCGGTCAGCGGCGCGCGGATACCCGCGAGCAGCTGCCAAGCGAAGCCGCTGTCGGAATCGTCGAGGAAGCCCGGACCCGACGTTTGTACGGTGACACCATCGAACTTGGTCCGCGCGACGCCGACGCCGCCGCCCACGAAGCCCTGGATGCCATCATCCGCGCCAAAGTCGGCGAGCGCATTGACCATGAAGCTCAGGACGCTTGAGTCGCCATCGGCGCCAACAGTCCGATTGCTAACGAGCGCGCCACCCGGAGGGCCCGCGGCAACGCCGGCTGCGCCGATCTGGAGATCCTGGATATCGGCCGAGCGGTAGCTGCCTTCCGCCTCGAGGCGGACGAAGCCGAAGTCGTAACCGACGACGCCACCGAAGTCGTAACCCTTGTGGTGATCGACATGAACCGCGTTGGTCGCGGCCGGCAGATCGAATTCGATGTCTTCGACGATCATCGGACCGCCGTCGAGTTCGACGTACCAGGCGCCATCACGCGCAAGAGCAGGCGATGCAATGGCAGTGGATGCCATCGCCATGCCAATGACGAGTTTCCGCATTATATAATTCCCCTTTTTAGCGAATTTGAGCCATCGAGCGGCCCGATTCCTAACTTTTCCCCACCGGCGAGGCAAGCGGGCATTGACTCCAAACTGTTGCAAGAAGGCACCGTTTGGCATCAAACATCAAAAAACCTTGTGTTTCAGCCCTCCTGTTCCCGCCGAACGAGCGCTCTTGGGGTTGGTTCCCGCTATTCGCCCGCAAGAATTGCAGACCGCTTCAACAGGTGCAGAATTGCAACAATCGCGGCTCGCGCTTCGACGTCCACGACGGTGCCTCCGGTAGGCTCGGCGGGTGCTTTCTCGCGCCGCCATCCGTCGCGATAAAGCAGAAACTGGCCGGTCGATTTATCGAGCGCGCGCATCCCCTCCTGCGGCCGGGCGAACGTCCAGTTGCCCGCGGCGGAACCCGCGAGCGTCTCTTCGCGTCCAGCGAATGCGGCGGACGCGGGTGCGGCCACCAGCCAGCACTCGCCTTCGCCCGGGTCCGCAGGCGGAGCTGTTGCTTCTCCCTCGATCGCGGGATGCAGCAGGAGATCGGCGATGGCGTGCGCCGCGTTGACGGTCGCCTCCTTCTGCGCCTGGCCGACGAAAAGCTGTGGCAGCGCATGGCG
This sequence comes from Pseudomonadota bacterium, assembly GCA_023386135.1. Classification (GTDB taxonomy): domain Bacteria; phylum Pseudomonadota; class Alphaproteobacteria; order Sphingomonadales; family Sphingomonadaceae; genus Tsuneonella. Next base: position 8,414 of record JAEWKG010000089.1, read on the forward strand.
CGGGGTTGCGGATGGAAACGTCAGTGGATCGGTCATGTGGTCGTTCCTAGAGCGGCAAGGAGGTGGATCAGTCGATCAGAGTCAGCAGCAGCGGATCGGACTGGGCGTAGCGGCCGACCTGGCGCACCCACAGCGACGCGCCGGGGTGCGCGGCGGCCAGCGCGGCACGGGCCGCCGCGTCGATCGTCAGGCTGGGCACCGTCGTGCTCCACTCGGCGTGGGGAGCGTCGTCCGGCCCGAGGCCGACGCGGTAGAGTTCGCTTTCCTCGACCAGCGGGGTGTCGACACCGTCGGCCCAGATCCACGCTCCGCGCGCGCGGCGCACCCAGCGCAGCGTCAGGGCGCCTCCGACGTCCTCGCGGCAGGGATGGACGGGACACAGCGGGCGACGCCCGAGGCCGGGGTTGGCGAGCATAGCATAGACGGGTTCGCTGTCTCCTACCCCAATCGCTGCAATGTTCGTCAGCGGGTCGGACGAAACAACTGCGGGGTCCAGCGCCACGAGGGAGTCGTCGAGAAGGGCCACGTCGGCGCCCGCGGGATGGCCGGCGAGCGCCGCCGCCTCGGTGCCGCCACGGCCGCGCAGCAAGCCGGACAGGCGCCAACGGCCTGCCTCTATCAGGTCGGCCTGTGCGAACTGGAGCACCTCGCCGCCGACGAGCAGCCGATTCGCGCCGCCGAGAAGCGCGGTTAGTGTGGTGGGCGTGAACTCGGCGGGGCCGTTAGTGACGTCGAGTTCCAGCGCCGCATCGCGCTCGAACACGAGGCCGGGCGAAGGCCCGAGAGGTTGGGCGAGCCGCCCAACCGTGG
>JAEWKG010000125.1 GCA_023386135.1 Pseudomonadota bacterium
CCAGCCCAGCGCCTCGGCCTCGGCGCCGGTCAGCGGCACCTTGCAAATCGTGTCGTCCAGCTCGACCGCGAAGCGCGCGCCGCGCGAATGCAGCACCTCGTCGAGCTGTGCGGCGAGCCCGCTGACCACGCGGGCGAAGTCGCTGTCACCCTGCTCGAGCGCAAGCGCACCGCTTTCGAGGCGGGCGAGCCGGTCGAGCTCGTCGAACCCCGCCAGCATGCGCGCGGCGTCGCCGGCGATTGTCGCCGCAAGCGCGCGGTATTCGTGCGGGGTGGGGCCGAACAGCTGCTGCTGGATGACCTCGGCAAATCCCTGGATGGCGTTCACCGGCGTCTTCAGCTCGTGCAGCAATTGCCGCATGCGGTCGGCCTGCGGGTTAGCGGGCGCGGCTGCGGGGCTCGGCGGAGGAGGGCGGCGGAAGCGCCCTGCGTAGCCCACGAAGCGGCCGCCGATCTCGGAGAAGCGCGGCCCCGCATCGATGCTCCACGCGCCCGCGACGGCGGGCGCGCCCTCCCATTCGAGCGCGACGCGGCGCCGCGGTTCGAACTGGCGGCGCATTCCTTCGGCGGCGGGAGCCAGCAGCGCGCCCACCACCATCGGCGCGACCGGTGCATCGGCCCAGTCGATCCGGCCCTCGGCATCGGTGGTGAAGGCGAAGCCCGCGCTCCGCTGGGTGCTGCCTTCGGCGCGCTCGCCCAGCGGCAGTTGCGGCGCTTCTTCGGCGGGACGCGCGGCGCGCGTCTTGCGGAAGGATTCGATTCGGCGGACGAGTGCGCCGATCTCGCTGTCGGCATCCTCGTCGGCGGAGGCGAGATCGTTCGCGGGGATGGGCCTGAACGGCGTTGGCGCCGCCGCGGCTTGTTCGGCCTCCTCGGGGCGTGGCAGTCCGCGGTCGCGGATGCCGAGCCGCTCCAGCAGTTCCTGCGTCGCGCTCGGCAGGTCGCGGCGCAGGCGCAAGAAACCGCGCGCGCGGATGGGCAGGCGGGGGATCAGCGCTTCCCAGTCGTCCGCCGAAAGCTGCGCCACCGCGAGCGCGGCGGCGGCCACCTCGGGTTCGTCCTCGGCGAGATGCAGCGCCAGTTCGGGATTGCGGAAGCGCAGGCCGGGCTCGCGGATCATGTCGGCGCGCAGGTCAGCTGAAATGGCCTCGCCCAGGGCCGCCAGCCGCAGCCATGCCGCCGCCAGCATCGACCCGTCGCGTCCGCCGCGCCGGTTGCCGAGCAGGTCGAGCAACTGGCGGAACTGCGTCCGCGCCGCCCGCTCGCCGGACGCGCGGTGGCGCAATACCGTGGCAAGGCGATCGTCGAAGTGCATCTCGCTCCAAATCGTACGCGAAGCGGCATGAACAAGGCCGGTCCGCGTTAGTGCGCTAACACGGCCCGCGGGTCCGAACAGGGGACTGCGCCGGCGCGTTGCAAAGCGGGACAATTGCTGGCAGAAACAATAATATTAGCGGGCGGTGCCGCAATGTGCCGCCATTGTTGCCCAGCTGGCTGGGTACCACCTCGCGGGGGCGCGGCAATGGCCAACCTGGATGATATCGACCGGAAATTGCTCGCCGAGCTCCAGCGCGAAGGGCGGGTCACCAATGTCGAGCTCGCAAGCCGCGTCGGCCTGACCGCCCCGCCGTGCCTGCGCCGGGTGCGCAGCCTGGAGGAAGAGGGCGTGATCCGCGGCTACCACGCCGACCTCGATCCGTCGAAGTTGGGATTCGCGATCACCGTGTTCGCGATGGTCAGCCTGAAGAGCCAGGCCGAGAATTCCTTGCGCGAATTCGAGGACCACATGAAGTCGCTGCCTGAAGTGCGCGAGTGCCACATGCTCAACGGCGAGATCGATTTCATCCTCAAGATCGTCAGCCCGGACCTGCAGAGCTTCCAGGAATTCCTCACCAGCAAGCTGACGCCCGCGCCGAACGTGGACAGCGTGAAGACTTCGCTGACCATCCGCACCGCCAAGCACGAGCCCGGGGTGCCGCTCGAGTAAGTCTGTCGATGACCAATGGATTCGCAATTGCAGCGCTAAACCACGTCCTGAGGGAGGTGATCGGCGCCTTCATACGAGGGTCCGGCGACGCTACGGAGATCGGCCCTTTTCGAATGACGTCTCGTTCGCCGGCGCTGTTGGCGATCGCTCCGCCATCGCAGACGATTTTGACGGTTTTTCCTTGGCGCGTCGAGCGCATTGGCCGAAATTCCCATTCGCCATCTCGCTTGGCACCGCCCGCAACCTTGTACCTCGACGTAACCTACCTCGTCGCGGCATTTGCGGAAGTGGAGGATGTCGCCGAAATCCTCACGGGCCTTGCGGGGCTGGCGCTCTCGGAAACAGCGGTGCCGGGCGATCAGCTCATTAGGGAAGCAGCTTCCGGCGCATTTCCGGCGAATTCGCCGCTTCCGCTAGCCATTCGGAATCTCGCGGATCAAGTCGAAACGATCAGTCTCAGGCCGATTGAACTATCGTTGATTGAAAGCCTGCAATTTTGGTCGGCTCTCGGTTGCGGTTTGCGTCTCGGCCAACACTTCGTCGCCGGGCCCCTGATGATGCAGGTTCCATCGACTGGAGGGCGTCCTCTGCCGGTCCTTACGCGATCCCGCTAGGACGGGGTCGGCACCCGTTCCTTGAGCCACTCCTCCAGCCATTTGATCGAGTAATCGCCGCTCAGCACATCGTCCTGGCGGATCAGCTCCTGGTGGAGGGGAATGCTGGTCTTGACGCCTTCGACCACCATTTCTTCGAGCGCGCGGCGCAGACGCATGATGCAGCGTTCGCGGTTGCGGCCGTAGACGATCAGCTTGGCGATCATCGAATCGTAGTAAGGCGGGATGCGGTAGCCGGCATAGAGGCCGCTATCGACGCGCACGTGCATGCCGCCCGCGGCGTGATACGCGGTGACGGTGCCGGGCGAGGGCGCGAAGGTCCAAGGGTCTTCCGCGTTGATGCGGCACTCGATCGCGTGACCCTTGAACTCGATCTCGTCCTGCGTGACCGACAGGTCCTTGCCGTCGGCGACGCGGATTTGCTCCCTGACGAGGTCGATGCCGGTGATCATCTCGGTCACCGGATGCTCGACCTGCAGGCGGGTGTTCATCTCGATGAAGTAGAACTCGCCGTTCTCCCACAGGAACTCGATCGTGCCCGCGCCGCGATAGCCCATGTCGGCCATCGCCTTCGAACAGATCGCGCCCATCCGGTCGCGTTCTTCGGACGAAAGGATCGGGGAGGGCGCTTCCTCGAGCACCTTCTGGTGGCGGCGCTGGAGCGAGCAGTCGCGCTCGCCCAGGTGGATCGCGCTGCCGCGGCCATCGCCAAATACCTGGAATTCGATGTGGCGCGGATTGCCGAGGTACTTCTCGATATAGACGGTGGCATCGCCGAACGCGGCCTTCGCCTCGCTGCCGGCCTGGCGCATCAGGGTTTCGAGCGTGTCTTCGCTCTCGCACACCTTCATGCCGCGCCCGCCGCCGCCCGACGCAGCCTTGATGATGACCGGATAGCCGATCTCGGCGGCGATCTTCCGCGCTTCGCCGAAGTCGCTGACCGCGCCGTCGCTGCCCGGCACCAGCGGCAGGCCGAGCGCTCCTGCGGTGCGCTTCGCCTCGACCTTGTCGCCCATCGTGCGGATGTGCTCGGGCTTGGGGCCGATCCAGGTGATCCCGTGCGCCTCGACGATTTCGGCGAACTGGGCGTTCTCCGACAGGAAGCCGTAGCCGGGATGGATCGCGTCGGCGTGCGCGATCTCTGCCGCCGAGATGATCGCCGCGACGTTGAGATAGCTGTCGGCCGCCGGCGGCGGACCGATGCATACCGCGTGATCGGCGAGGCGCACGTGCATCGCGTCGGCATCGGCGGTCGAGTGCACCGCGACCGTCTCGATGCCCATCTCGTGCGCCGCGCGGTGGATACGCAGCGCGATCTCGCCGCGGTTGGCGATCAGGATGCGGGTTATCGCCATCGTTCTGACTAGCCGATGACCACGAGAGGCTGGTCGAACTCGACCGGCTGGGCATTCTCGACCAGGATCGACTTGATCGTGCCGGCCTTGTCCGCGGCAATCGGGTTCATGACCTTCATCGCTTCGATGATGAGCAGGGTCTGGCCCTGGCTGACGCTGTCGCCGACCTTGACGAACGGCGCCGCGCCGGGCTCGGCAGAGAGGTAGGCGGTGCCGACCATCGGCGACTTGAGGGCGCCTTCGACCGCGGCGGGCGCGTCCGGTGTCGGCGCCGCGGCGGGTGCGGCGGCAGGGGCAGCGGCCGGGGCCGGCATCATCGCCGGGGCGGGGGCCGCCATCATCATCCCGCCGCCGCGCGAGACGCGGACCTTGCGGTCGCCGTCTTCGACCTCGATCTCGGTGAGCCCGCTCTCGGCGAGCAATTCCGCGAGTTCGCGGACCAGCTTGATGTCGACGTTCATTCCCGAGCTACGCCCGGCGGCGCCCTTGGTTTCGGCCATTGCCTGCCCCTTGTTATCTCAAGCGGGTGCCTATGCGCGGATGGAACCGCGAGAGCAAGACGCTAGAGCTTGGCCGCTTTCTCCAGCGCGACGACGTAGCTCTGCGCGCCGAGCCCCTTCACTTCGTCCACCGCGCCCATGCCGACATAGGACACATGCCGGAACGGCTCGCGGGTCAGCGGATCGGACAGGTGCACCTCGATCACCGGCACCTTGATCGACTTGATCGCATCGAGCAGCGCGATCGAAGTATGGGTGTAGGCGCCCGCGTTGAGCAGCACCGCCCTCGCGCCCTCCGCACTCGCCTCGTGCAGCCAATCGACGAGGTGCCCCTCGTGGTTCGACTGGCGCACGTCGACTTCCAGCCCCAGTTCGTGCGCACGATCCTCGAGCATCCCGGCGATGTCGTCGAGCGTGTCGGATCCGTAGATCTCCGGCTCGCGCGTGCCGAGCAGGTTGAGGTTGGGGCCGTTGAGGACATAGACGAGGTTCGCTGACATGCCCGCGCCATAGCGGCACGCAGGGGCACGGGAAAGCTTGCCGGACGGCACGCGGCGCCCTACCTCGCGAGCCGCAGCAAGGAGACGCGCGATGGACGACCGGAACAGCACAATCACCTGTCCCCGTCCTTCGACCCGTGCGAGTTTCCATGTCTGCCCTTCTCACTCTCGATTCCGTCGCCGCTCAGACACCTGAGCATCGGCTCCTTTTTTCCGATCTCTCGCTCGCCCTCCAGGCGGAGCGCGTCGGGCTCGTAGGCCGCAACGGCTCGGGCAAATCGACGCTGCTGCGGATCATCGGCGGCGAGCTTGCTCCAGCGTCGGGCGCAGTCGCCCTGTCGGGCACCGTCGGTACTTTGCAGCAGGCGTTTCCGCCCGAGATCACCGTGGCGCAGGGGCTCGGCGTCGACGAACCGCTAACATTGCTGGCGCGCGTGGTTGCGGGCGAGGGCGATGCGGGGGATTTCGCTGCCGCCGACTGGACGCTGGAACCGCGGCTCGAAGCGGCCCTGACCGAGGTCGGTCTCCCCGGCATCGACTTCGAGCGCGCGATGGGCTCGCTCTCGGGCGGCGAGCGCACCCGCGTCGGGATCGCGCGGTTGCTGGTCGAACAGCCCGATCTGCTGCTGCTCGACGAGCCGACTAACAACCTCGATGCAGATGGGCGGGCCGCGATCCATGCGTTGATCGAGAGGTGGCACGGCGGCGTGCTGGTCGCCAGCCACGATCGCGCGGTGCTCGAACTGATGGACCGCATCGTCGAGTTGACGCCGGTCGGCGTGCGGATCGTCGGGGGTGGCTGGACCGCGTTTGCCGAACAGCGCGAGCGCGAACGCGTGGCGGCGGCGGACCAGCTCGAGCGCAGCGAGGGCGCCCTGCGCGATGCCAAGCGCACTGCGCAGCGCCGCCTGGAAGCGCAAGCGCGGCGCGACAAGGCCGGACGGGCGTTCGCGGCCAAGGGCTCCGAGCCCAAGATCTTCCTTGGCGCGCAGGCGCGGCGGGCCGAGGAGACCAGCGGCCGGACCAAGCGCCTCGGAGAGCGCGAGGTAAGCGAGGCCGAGGCCGAGGCTGCCGAGGCGCGCGCCAAGGTCGAGGTGCTTACACCCATCGCCATCGATCTGCCGAAAAGTGGCACGCCCTCGAATGCACGACTGCTGTCGCTGGACGAGGTCACGGTCGAGCTTGGCGGCCGCACGTTCGGGCCGTGGTCGCTCGAAATCCGTGGGCCCGAGCGGGTGGCAGTCGAGGGGCCGAACGGCTCGGGCAAGACCACGCTGCTCAAGGTCGCCACAGGCACCATTGCTCCCGCTAGCGGCACTGTCATCCGGGCCGAGAAGCGAATCGTCCTGCTCGACCAGCATATCGATCTGCTCGATCCCCAGATCAGCATCGTTGCCAACTACCGCCGGCTCAACCCCTCGCTGGGCGAGCGCGAGGCTTATGCCGCCTGCGCCCGGTTCGGGTTCCGCAACCGCAATGCCGAGCAACTGGTCGGCGCCCTGTCGGGCGGCGAGCGGCTCAGGGCGGGGCTCGCCTGCACACTGGCTGGTGAGCGCCCGCCCTGGCTGCTGATCCTCGACGAGCCGACCAATCACCTCGATCTCGAATCGATCGAGCTATTGGAAGGCGCGCTGCGCGAATTCGACGGCGGCCTGCTGGTGGTCAGCCACGATCGCGCCTTTCTGGAGGCGATCGGAATCGAGCGAACGATCCCGTGTATGACGCGAAATTTGTAGGACTTGTCACACTTGTCACGGTGTCCTGGACAAGGAAATCAGCTCTCCACGCCCTTGATCTTCCCCCACTGGCGCGCGGCGGTGTAGCCGAGGTAGCCGGTGCCGAAGAGCGCGTAGAGCTCCTCCGGCAGCCCGCGCAGGTAGGCGGTCATGGCGCCGGCGATCTTCTCCGCCGTACCCGGAGCGAACAGCGACAGCACGCCGATCGGCAGCGCGCACAGCAGCATGACGTACATCACGTAGAGGAAGCTCGGGCGCGCGCGGCTGGTCCACGGGTCGGAGGAGTTCGCCTCGGCGACAATGGCCGAGAGCTGGGTCTCGATCAGCTTCAGCTCCTGCGTGCCTTCGAGCTGGAGCAGTTCGAGCTTGGCCTTGGCGGCGGCTTCCTTGTCGGGGATCACCTTGTCGATGATCGAGGTGATCGGGCCGATAAGAACGTCGAGAACGGACATGTGCATTTCCTCCGGTTAGAACCGTCCAGCATATAACCAAATCGGTTCATGTAGGAAAATTAATTCACCAATTAACACTGCCCGCAGGCCAGGTTTGACTTGCTGGTGAGGGCAAAGCAGGAAGCGCCGTATGAAATCCACGCTCCTGCTCGCCGCCGCGCTCCTCGTTTCCGCTCCTGCCTTCGCACAAGCCCCATCGAACACGGCAGATCAGGCGCTGCAGGCGCTCTACGGCGAATACTGGGACTGGCAGGTGCGCGAATACGGAATGATCGAGCGCGCCGACGGCTCGACCGACGAAGGGCCGACGATAGCCTCCGCCACGCCCGCCGCGCAAAAGGCGCGCGCCGCCGCCGCGGCCGAGTTCCGCGCGCGGCTCGACAAGATCGACGTCGCCGCGCTGTCGGCCACCGAGAAGGTCAACGCCGCGGTCCTGCGTGCCGCCCTGACCGAGACGATCGAGGATACGCGCTTTTCCGAATGGGAAATGCCGTTCGACAGCGACTCCAATTTCTGGAGCTACTGGGACGCGCCAAGCGGGTTCCAGACGGTCGAGGAGTACGACAACTACATTGCCCGCCTCCGCGCCCTGCCGCGCTATTTCGACGAGCAGATCGCGAACGCGCGCGCCGGGCTCAAGCGCGGGTTCAGCGTGCCGCGAGTGACGCTCACCGGGCGCGACGCCAGCCTCGCCGCCTATACCGTCGACGCGCCCGAGAAGAGCCCGTTCTGGCGCGCGTTCGCCGAAATTCCTGCACGCTTTTCCGATGCCGACAAGGCGCGGCTGACTGCCGAAGGCCGCGCCGCGATCACCGGCAGCGTCACGCCGGCCTACGGCAAGCTGCTGACCTTCCTACGCGACGAGTACATGCCGAAGGCGCGCACCACCCTCGCCGCCGAGGCGATGCCCAACGGCAAGGCGTACTACCAGCAGCAGATCCGCCAATACACCACGCTCGACCTGACGCCCGAGCAGATCCACCAGATCGGCCTCACCGAAGTGGCGCGGATCGAGGGCGAGATGCGCAGTGTCATGCAGGAGGTCGGCTTCACCGGCACGATCGCCGAGTTCACCGAGAAGCTGCGTACCGATCCCGCTCAGATTGCCGCCAAGCCCGACGAGCTGATGGGCGTGTCGTCCTACGTGGTGAAGCGGGTCGACGGGAAGATCGCCGACTACTTCGGGTTCCTCCCCCGCGCGCGGTTCACCATCCGCCCGGTCGCGCCGTCGATCGCGCCGTTCTATACCTCGGGCCGCGGCGGGCTCGATGCGTGCCAGATGAACACGTACGACCTACCCTCGCGCCCCTTGTACAATATCCCCGCGCTGACCCTGCACGAGTGCGAGCCCGGGCACAGCTTCCAGATGGCGTTCCAGAAGGAGCAGGGCGAGCAGCCCAAGTTCCGCCGCAACATCTACTTCTCCGGCATGGGCGAGGGCTGGGGCCTCTACAGCGAGTTCCTCGGCGAGGAGATGGGCATCTACCGCACACCTGAGGAGCGCTTCGGGCGCCTCAGCTACGAGATGTGGCGTGCGGTGCGGCTGGTGATCGACACCGGCATCCACCATTACGGCTGGGATCGCGACAAGGCGATCGCCTACCTCGCCGACCGCACCGCGCTGTCGCGGCACGAGGTCGAGACCGAGGTCGACCGGTACATCTCGTGGCCCGGCCAGGCGCTCGCCTACAAGCTCGGCGAGATGACCATCCGCCGGATGCGCACTAAGGCGGAAGGGGCGCTGGGCGACAAGTTCGACATCCGCAAGTTCCACGACGTGGTGCTGGCGCTTGGCTCGGTCCCGCTGCCCGAGCTCGAAGCACGGATTGACTCGTTCATTGCAGATGGCGGGCAGGGCTTGCCGGGCGTGGTCTACAAATAGCTCAGCGCGCGCGGCCGCGGGCGCTGACCGGCCAGCTATCGACGAGGGTCCCGTCCTTCACCACGTGGTAGCTGTCGTAGAGGTTCACGGTCGGGTCGCAGTGCGGGACGGCCAGCGTGACCGGGTCGCCGGGCTTGAGCTGCCGGCCGATCTCCGGCCCGACCAGCGCGCCGTGCTCGTCGCCCATGAAGGCGAACATGGTTTCCTGCGCGGCGCCGGCGAGCACGCGCGGCGATCCGCCATCGGTGGAGAGTGACTTGAAGCCCGCGTCGATGGTCACCAGCGCATCGTGGTTGGCGCTCACCACCCGGCTGTCCACGGTCAGCGACACCTCGAACGGCTCGGCGCCGCTGCCGTCGAGATCGCAGGCGAGGTACTGGGTGTCCATGAACACGTACGATCCCGCCTGCAGCTCGGTGAATACGCCGAGTGCGAGGTCGATCTCGTGCGTGCCGGTGCCCGACCCGGTGACGATCTCGGGCGCGAAGCCCGCTTCGGTCAGCGCGGCGATGACGGTGCGCAGATAATCGGTCCGCTCCTCGATCGCGGCGCGGCGGGCGGCGTAGTCCTCGATGTGTTGCTGCATCCCGCAGTAGAACTGCACCCCGGCAAGGCGCAGGCGGGGGCATTCCGCGATCGTCCGCGCCAGTTCGACCGCTGCCTCCGCCGAGGCGACCCCGGTGCGGCGAATGCCCGGGTCGATGTCGATCACCACGTCGAGGGTGGCATCCTCGGTCGCCAGCGCTGCGTCGATGCGCCGCGCGACGTCGGGGTGATCGACCGTCGCCATCAGTCCCTCCGCCCGCCCGGCGAGCGCGGCCAGCCGCTCGACCGCTGCGGGCGCGGCGACCGGAGAGGTGATCAGCACCCTGCCGATCCCGTCGTCGACCATCACCTCCGCCTCGCCGATCTTGGCGCAGCACACCCCGACCGCGCCCGCGGCGATCTGGCGGCGCGCAATGTCGGCGCTCTTGTGGGTCTTGGCATGCGGCCGCAGCGCGATGCCCTTGCCGGTTACGCGCGCCTGCATCGCCGCGATGTTGCGGTCCAGCGCCTCGACGTCGAGCACCAGCACCGGCGTGTTGAGCGCGGCGTGCGAGCCTTGCTGGCCGATCAGGTGGGCATGCAGCGCGCGGTCGTCCATCAGGCGAACAGCTCCGAGAGGTGGGGGTTGAGGAACTTGCCCTGCGGATCCGCCGCGCGCCGTACCTCGCGGTAGCGCTCGGCCATCGGATAGAGCGCATCGACATCGGCGCGGGTGAGGGTGTGCCGCTTGGCCCAGTGCGGCCGCCCGCCGTGCGCGCGGAAGATCGTCTCGGCATCGGCAAACAGCGTGCGCCACGGCATCTTCGCGTACTGGTGCATCGAGATCGCCGCGACAGGACCGGCGTTCATCGGGCTCATCCAGATTTCGTCGGGCGCCACCACCCGGAACTCAAACGGGAACGAGACCGGCAGGCGTTTGCGGCGGATCCAGCCGACCACCTCGTCCAGCGTGTCGAGCCCTGCGGCTAGCGGCATCTCATACTCCATCTCCTCGAACGTGATGGTCCGGTCGGAGGGGAAGATCGCATGTGCCGGCCCGCGCCGCCTGCCGCTCATGTCGGTGCGCATCATCAGCCGTTGCAGCGTCGGCACCAGCGGCGGGATCAGCGCGCCGACGTTGAGCACGCGGCGGAAGGCGGCCTCCTCCATGTCGGTGGTGGAGGGTGGCGGATCGCACGGATCGCACGGCTCGAGCGTCTTCAGGATCACGCTGTCGGCGTGGGGGAAGAACCAGAACTCGACGTGGCGCAGGTCCGTTGCAAGCTCGTTGTAGCGTTCGCGCACTTCGCCCCACGACCGCTTCTCGATCCGCTCGGCGAGATGGAATGCCGGCACCACCGCGCAGTCGATCTCGGTGGCGATGCCCAACATACCGAGCGACAGCCGCTGCGCCTGGAACAGCTCGGGCTCAGTCTCCGGATCGCACCAGCGCGCTTCGCCGTCGGCGCCGATCAGGCGGAAGCCGCGCGCGAAGTTCGCGAGGCTGCCCAGCTCGCGTCCGGTGCCGTGCGTCCCGGTTGCCATCGCCCCGGCGAGCGACTGCGGATTGACGTCGCCCTGATTGGCGAGCGCGAGGCCGTGCTCCCACAGCGCCGCGGTCAGCCGCTTGATGCTCCACCCGGCGGGAATGCACGCGCTCTGCCGGTCAGGCGCGACCACCAGATCGCCTTCGAGCGCGTCCAGGCTGACGATCGCATCGTCGCTGGCGCACAGCGGCATGAACGAATGCCCCGCGCCGGTCGCACGTACGGTGCGCGTGCCGCGTACGATCGCGGCGAGCTCGCTCTCGGTGCGCGGATGCTGCACCGTGGCGGCGGACCGCACGCTGCCCGACCAGTTGGACCAGCTCATCGCCTAGCCGCCGAATGCCTCGCGCCGCGCGCTCTCGCGGTCCGGCATCATGAACAGCACCGCGAGATCGTGCGCTGTGCCCTGATCGTCGCGCACGTGATCATGCAACATCGCTTCGGCACGGAAGCCGCATTCCTCAAACAGTGTAATCGCGCCGGTCTGGTCGGGAGTCAGCCGCGCGGTCAGCTTGGCCGCGTTCCGCTTTGCCGCGAGAGCGATCGCCCGCTCGAGCAGGGTGCGGCCGATACCCCGGTTGCGGTGGCCGGGCGCCACCAGGAGCCTGATGTCCCACACGTGTGCGGACCAGCTCAGATCATCGGACACGTTGGCGACCGTGGCGATGATCTCGCCCTCTGCGACCGCGATCAGGCTATCGATTTCGCCGGCCGCGACGCCAGCGACCCACGCCTGCAGCACCCGCGGCTCGCGGATGTCGCGGGCCAGGAACAGCAGGTCGTGCGGCGGGACGGCCGCCGCGAACCGGCTCAAGGCCGGCAGGTCGCCCGATGATGGCGGACGGATTTCGATTTCTTGAGTCACACGCTTCGCTTCCCCAGCCATGCATCGAGCCTGGGCCACATGCGCTTCACCGCGTTGGGCCCCGCGAGCATGCTGACATGTCCGCCCTTCAGCACCAGTTGTTCCTTGTCGTCCGACCCGATCAGGTCGATCAGCGGCCTGGAGGCCTCGCTCGTCACGATGTGGTCGTGCTCCGCGGTCACGTGCAGGAAGGGGCAGGACACCTCGTCCAGCGCCACCGGGCGGCCGCCGATCTTGAGCTCGCCCTTCAGCAGCTCGTTGTTCCAGATCAGGCGCTTGGTCGTCTCGCGGAAATACTCGCCGGCGAGCGGCAGCATGTCGTTGCTCCAGCGCGAGTACATGCGGTGCGATTTGACGAATTCGTCGTTCCACAGGTTGTCGAACAGGTGGAAGTTTGCTGCTGCTCGGCCCGCGGGACGCAGCATGTCGAATGCCGACAGCAGCATATCGGCCGGCGCGAGGCCGATGGTATCGACTAGCTGGTCCACATCGAAATAGCGTTCGTCCGACCACGCCTGGAACAGGGTCATCTTGGTGAAATCGACCGGGGTGGTGAAAACCACGAGATTGTGCGGCCCGTCCGCATGGTTCAGGCCCGACCACATCACCGACAGCACGCCGCCCATGCAATAGCCGAGCAGGCTGACGTCGTGTTCGCCGGTCACGCGCCGCACTTCGGCGATCGAGCCGCCGACGAAATCCTGGACGTATTCCTTGAGGCCAAGCTGCCGATCCTCGGGGCGCGGTGCCTCCCAGTCGACCATGAAGACATCGTATCCCTGCCTGAGCAGGAACTCGACCAGGCTGGTGCCCGGGGCCATGTCGAAGATGTAGCCGCGATTGGTGGTCGCCATCACCAGCAGGACGGGTACGCGGTACACCTCCTCGACCAGCGGATGGTAATGGTAGAGCCGCCACGGCCCGCGCGCGACGATCGTGTCCTTGCCGCTCGAGCCGAGCACCGGCGCGGGCGAGCCGAAATAGGCCAGGCCTTTGAGGTTGCGCCGGATCGCGCGCTGCACCTGCGTCTGCGCCTCGCCGAGGAACGACGCCGAGGCCATCAGGCAGGCGGCTTGCGGGTTCGGCGGACGGCCGGGCGCGGGGCGTCGGTTTCGCCGGCCGACAGCTGGTTCTCGATCCGCAGCAACGCCGCCTCGACCGAGGCGAGCCGCTGTCCGAGCGCTTCGATATCCGCGCGGCTGGGAAGGTTCGCCGCGGCGAGCACCTTGCTCGATGCTTCGTCGCTCGCCGCCTGCGCCTTCAGCGCCGCGCCGGCGAACGCGTGCATCGCCTGTGCCGCCTCGGGCCGGGCGAGCCATTCGGTGCCGTGTTCGTTGGTGAGCTTTTCCCACTGCGACATCCATTGCCGCGCCATGCTCATTGGATCGAAGGCCGCTTCGTCCGCCATTACCTGAGTTCTGGCAGGTATGCCGCGATCGTCAAGCGAGGATGAAACCACCGGTCGGAACGAGAGGAATTCCCGACGCGGATCTTTCAGCTCCGACGATCCGACCATTCCTCGAAGTACGGTCGAAGCTCCGCGGGGAGATCGGCGTTGAAGTCACTACCAAGGCTGTAGTGGGGCATCGCCTCGGCGATCCCATCGAGAAGAGCGTATCCCTGTGCGATGTCCTTCCGGCGCTTGAGAGGGTTGCGCTTCGCCTGTGCACCCAGCCACAGCTTGTGGAGCGCGAACCAGCGCGGGTCGGGCGCGACGATGCGAGCGGGCTTGCCGTCGCGGCAGGGCACGACCTGGTCGACCCGGCGCCCGGGCAGCAACCATTCCTGTTCGGGCAGCGGCACCGGCTTGGGGCGGTCCTTGCTGGCCAATGTGTCCGCGAGCGAAGGCGCGACGAGCAGTTCAACCTCATATGCGCTGGCATTGCGCGCCTGAAAGTCGCGCTCGGAATTGATGGTGAACGTGGGGTCGACTGACTTGAGCATATCCCACACCAAGGCGTCGTTCGCGGGTTCTTCGGCGGCCCAGGCGAGATCGAAGTCTTCGGTTTCATCGGGCACGCCGACGAAGCTGCACGCAGCTTCGACCGCGTAAGCGGCCATCGCATTGGTGCCTACCACCAGCAAATGGCTGCCCAGCAAGCTGCGGCGATCCGCCTCACGCAGAATGGGGCCAGCGTCGGCGGAGAGCATCGGCAAGCGCAGTGCGCGGGCCACCCGGCTGCTTTCGGCCAGTGCGGCTTTGGCGCCGTCCCGGCGTGCCTTGGCGTCAGCCTTGATGACGCGGTACGCGTCGAACCGGGCTTCCCTTTCCTCGTTCCAGGCGCCGAGACTGGTGCCATTGCCCGAGCGATCATCGATCTTGTAGAGGTATTCGTATGCCCCGACTTTCTTGCGCCGCAGGTCGTAAGGCAGGGCGAACAGCGCACGCTCGGCATCGATCCACGCCTCGTAGCGCTGACGCATGTTGATGAGAGCGCGTTCCTGCTCGGGAGAGAACGGCCGAATAACGGTCATCTGCCGCATTTATCCCGCGAATGGCCAGAAGGCAATATCGTGGGATAAAATGCCCTTGCAGGTGCTGGCGTACGTAGATTCGTCAAAATATTTGACAATGTGCGCGTGAGCGCGATTATTATTTTCGAACTCGGAGAAGCTCATGCCTGACGCACCGACCAGCGGCCTCCATCACGTCGCATTCCGCTGCCGTGACGCGGCCCAGACGCACGACTTCTATACGCGTGTCCTCGGACTGCGGTCAGCTGGTGCGTTGGTGATCGATGGGATTCCGGGTTCGGGGCACGAGACCCCGTACATGCACCTCTTCGTCGACACCGGGCGCGGAAACCACGTCGCGTTTTTCGATTCCCCCGATGA
>JAEWKG010000127.1 GCA_023386135.1 Pseudomonadota bacterium
GTGCTGGCGGAGGTGTTCTGATGAGCCGCATCGGTAAACGGCCGGTGGCGATCCCCAGCGGGGTCACTGCCGACATCAACGGCAACGTCCTTTCGGTGAAGGGGCCCAAGGGCACCCTGTCGCTCGGCATGTCGGATCTGATCGACTACAAGGTCGAGGCGGACGGCATCTCGGTGATGCCGGCGAACGACAGCAAGCAGGCACGGGCGTTCTGGGGCATGCAGCGCACGCTGGTGTCGAACCTGGTCGAAGGCGTGACGAGCGGCTTCACCAAGACGCTCGACATCAAAGGCGTCGGCTACCGCGCTTCGGCGCAGGGCAAGAAGCTCAAGCTGCAGCTCGGCTACAGCCATGACGTCGATCTCGAAGTGCCGGAAGGCCTCGAGGTGAAGACTCCCGACCAGACCACGGTCGAGGTGTCGGGCATCGACAAGCAGGCCGTGGGCCAGTTCGCCGCCGAAATCCGCCGTTGGCGCAAGCCGGAGCCCTACAAGGGCAAGGGCATCGCCTATCGCGGCGAGTACATCTTCCGCAAGGAAGGGAAGAAGAAGTAAGATGGCCAAGCTTTCCCTCTTCGAGCGCCGCCGCCGCCGCGTGCGCACCGCGATCAAGGCTCGTGCGGGCGACCGTCCGCGGCTGTCGATCCACCGCACCGGCCGGCACATCTATGCGCAGGTCATCGACGACGCGCAGGGCCGCACGTTGGCTGCCGCGAGCACGCTGGGCGTCAAGTCCTCGGGCGCGAACGTCGATGCTGCCGTCCAGGTCGGCAAGACCATCGCCGAAGCCGCCAAGAAGGCCGGCGTGAGCACGGTCGTGTTCGACCGTGGCGGGTTCCTTTTCCATGGCCGCGTGAAAGCGCTGGCCGACGCCGCCCGCGAAGGCGGGCTGGAGTTCTGATGATGGCTGACAACGAAAACACTGCCGAGACCGAGAACGCGGTCGTGAATGCCGAGCCGGCGATCGCTGACACGCCTTCGGAAGCGGCTGAAACCCAGAGCGCCGACCAGGGCGCGCATGACCAACCCCGCGGGCGCGGTGGTCGTGGCGGTGGTGACCGTGGCGGTCGCGGCGGTCAGGGTGGCCGTGGCGGTCAGGGTGGCCGTGGCGGCCGGCGCGACGATCGTCGCGGCGGCCGCGAGGAAGAAGACGACGGCATCATCGAGAAGCTGGTCCACATCAACCGCGTCTCGAAGACGGTGAAGGGCGGCAAGCGCTTCGGCTTCGCGGCGCTGGTCGTCGTGGGCGACGGCTCGGGTCGCGTCGGCTTCGGTCATGGTAAGGCGCGCGAAGTGCCCGAAGCCATCACCAAGGCGACCGCTTCGGCCAAGAAGAAGATGATCCGCGTTCCGCTCAAGGAAGGCCGCACCCTGCACCACGACGGCAAGGGCCGTTTCGGCGCCGGCAAGGTCAACGTTCGCAGCGCGCCTGCGGGTACCGGCATCATCGCCGGCGGTCCGATGCGCGCCGTGTTCGAGAGCCTGGGCGTGGCCGACGTGGTGACCAAGTCGGTCGGCACCTCGAACCCCTACAACATGATCCGCGCCACCTTTGCCGCGCTGCAGGACCAGACTTCGCCGAAGTCGGTCGCCCAGCGTCGCGGCAAGAAGGTTGCCGACCTTCTGGGTCGCGGCGGCGCGAGCGAGGCGGAGGCTGAAGCCGACGCCGCGGCGATGGTGGAGTAATTCCAATGGCCAAGATCAAGCTCAAGCAGATCGGCAGTCCGATCCGCCGCCCCGAAAGCCAGAAGAAGGTCCTGATCGGCCTCGGCCTCGGCAAGATGCACCGCGTGGTGGAGGTCGAGGATTCGGCCGAAGTCCGCGGCGCGATCGCCAAGCTGCCGCACATGGTCGAGATCGTCGACTAAGCCGTCGCCCCAAGGAGGGTCCCATCAAAGTAATACTTTGATGGGTGCCCCGAAAGCTGGGGCCTCGTTCGGCTAGCTCTAGTTAGCCGGCATGCGATTCCAGCTTTCGCTGGGATGACGATTGAATTTTTAGCGCGACAAAAGCGAAAGCGAGTGCATTGACATGAAACTGAACGACATCCGCGACAACGCCGGGGCCCGCCATCGTAAGATGCGCGTCGGCCGGGGCATCGGTTCGGGCAAGGGCAAGACCTCGGGCCGCGGCCAGAAGGGCGCCAAGGCGCGCTCGGGCGTGTCCATTGCCGGGTTCGAAGGCGGACAGATGCCGCTGCACATGCGGATTCCGAAGCGCGGCTTCAACGCGCTGAACCCCAAGGACTATGCGGAAGTGAACCTGGGCATGATCCAGAAGTTCATCGACGCCGGCAAGCTCGACACGAAGGGCACGATCGATCACGACGCGCTCAAGGCCGCGGGCCTGGGCCGCAGCGCCAAGCACGGCGTGCGCCTGCTCGGCAAGGGCGAGCTGACTTCGAAGGTCAGCTTCAAGGTTGCCGGTGCCAGCAAGGCCGCGATCGAGGCGGTCGAGAAGGCCGGCGGCTCGGTCGAGGTGATCGCCAAGGCGCAGCCTGAGCACGAGAAGAAGGCCGCCCGCGCGGAAGCCAACAAGGCCGCCCGCGCCACTAAGGCCGCGAAGTAAGCGAACAATCGGCGGCGCGGGGTTCGACATCGAACTCCGCGCTTCCTATGTAGCCTTCCTGTGCCGGGAGGGACCGGCGCCATTACAGGATTTCGGGTAACCCCATGGCATCACGCGCCGACAACATCGCCAGCTCCCTGAGCCTGGCGAACTTCTCCAAGGCCACCGAGCTCAAGAACCGCATTTGGTTCACGGTCGGTGCCCTGATCGTGTTCCGCTTCCTGAGCTTCGTGCCGCTGCCGGGCGTCAACCCGCTGGTGCTGGAGCAGCTGTACAAGCAGACCCAGGGCGGCATCCTCGATCTCTTCAACACCTTCTCGGGCGGCAGCCTCGAACGCATGAGCCTCATCGCGCTCGGCATCATGCCGTACATCACCGCGTCGATCGTCGTGCAGCTCGCCGCCTCGCTCCATCCCGCGCTCGCGGCGATGAAGAAGGAAGGCGCCAGCGGCCGGCAGAAATTGAATCAGTACACCCGCTATGGCGCGGTGTTCCTCTGCGCGGTGCAGGGGTGGTTCCTCGCCTCGGGCCTCGAAGCCTACGGCGCGTCGAGCGGTCTGCAGGCAGTCATCTATCCCGGCCTCACATTCAAGATCACCGCGGTGATCAGTCTGGTCGGCGGCTCGATGTTCCTGCTGTGGCTGGGCGAGCAGATCACCAGCCGCGGCATCGGCAACGGCGTGTCGCTGATCATCATGGCGGGCATCGTCAGCCGCTTCCCGAGTTTCGGCGCAAACCTGTTCGAAGGCGGGCGTTCGGGTTCGATCAGCCCGTTTGTGATCCTGGCGTTCGTCGCGATGATCGTGTTCCTGGTGATGTTCATCTCCTTCATGGAGCGGGCCCAGCGCCAGTTGCTGATCCAGTATCCCAAGCGCGCCAGCCAGCGCGGGATGATGCAGGCCGACCGCAGCCACCTGCCGCTCAAGCTCAACACCTCGGGCGTGATCCCGCCGATCTTCGCGAGCTCGCTCCTGCAGCTGCCGCAGACGATCACGCAGTTTGCCGGCCAGGCGATCGATCCCGAAGGCACCGCCGGCGGGATCATCAACAGCCTCAACTTCTACCTGCAGCACGGCAAGCCGCTTTACCTGCTGCTGTACGCCGTCGGCATCGTGTTCTTCACGTTCTTCTATACCGCGGTCGTCTTCAATCCGGAGGAGACGGCGGAGAACCTCAAGAAGAACGGCGGGTTCATCCCCGGCATCCGCCCGGGCAAGCGCACGCAGGACTATCTCGACTACGTGCTGACCCGCATCACGGTGATCGGCGCCGCGTACCTGACGCTGGTTTGCGTGCTGCCGGAATACATGATCGCGCAGACCGGCATCCCGCTGTTCCTCGGCGGCACCAGCCTGCTCATTGTCGTCAACGTGACGGTCGACACGATCAGCCAGATCCAGTCGCACCTGCTGGCGCACCAGTACGGCGACCTGATCAAGAAGGCCAAGTTGAAGGGCCGTCTGCGCTAACGATCGACGCGAGGCAGGCGTCAATGACGCGCTTGATTGCATGCCCGAACACTGCCGAACAGGGGGACGCGACGTGAACATCATCCTTCTTGGACCGCCGGGCGCAGGCAAGGGCACCCAGGCCCAGCGCCTCGTCGAGCGGCACGGCATGCGCCAGCTCTCGACCGGCGACATGCTGCGCGCGGCGGTCAAGACCGGCACGCCGGTCGGGCTCGAGGCGAAAGCAGTGATGGAGCGCGGTGAGCTCGTCTCCGACGATATCGTCTCGCGCTTGATCGATGCCGAACTCACCGAGATGGGCGAGGGGACCGGCGCGATCTTCGACGGTTATCCCCGCACCGGCGCGCAGGCCGAAGCGCTCGACGTGATCCTCGCCGCGCACGGCCGGAAGCTCGACCATGTGATCGAGCTCGAGGTTAACGAGGACGCACTGGTCGAGCGGATCACCGGCCGTTTCACCTGCGCCACCTGCGGCGAAGGCTACAACGACGACTTCAAGCGCCCCGCGCAACTGGGTGTGTGCGATCGCTGCGGCGGGACCGAATTCAAGCGCCGGCCCGACGATAACGAGGAAACCGTGCGCACCCGCATGGCCGAATACCGCGCCAAGACCGCGCCGATCCTGCCGATCTACGAGACCCGCGGCATCGTCCGCCGGATCGACGGCATGGCCGATATCGACGCGGTAAGCGGAGCGATCGAGGCAATCCTCGCCGGTTAGGCCTTCCCTGCCGTCGTCCTGCGTGGAATAACCGCGGGCGAGGGATGGGAGGGCTTTTCAATGTTCAGATACCTACTCGGCGCCGCGTTGGCGCTCGCCTCCGCCGCGCCCGCCGCGGCCGAGGTGGTGGAGAAGTCCGCCGATCACTTCGTCACCCGCGACAGCGCAACCGTGAAGGCCGCGCCCAAGGCGACGTGGCTGGCGCTGATCGAGCCGTCGGGTTGGTGGGACGACCAGCACACCTGGTCGGGCTCGGCCGCCAACCTGACGCTCACCCCCCAAGGTGGAGGCTGCTTCTGCGAGCGGCTGCCCGAGAAGGACAGCGCGTCCGACACCGGTCTCGCCGGCAGCGCGCAGCACATGACCGTGGTCATGGCCGAACCGATGAAGGTGCTGCGCATGCGCGGCGCGCTGGGCCCGCTGCAGAGTGAGCCGGTCGACGGCGTGCTCACGGTCACGCTGCAGCCTACTGCCGGGGGCGGGACCAAGCTGGTGTGGGAATACGTGGTCGGCGGCCACCTGCGCTATCCGGTCGACAAGATCTCGGCCGCGGTGGACGGAGTGATGAGCCAGCAGCTCGCGCATCTCGCCGACAAGTTGGGGCCGGTCGCGGTGCCGGCGAAGCCAGCGGCGGCCCCCGCGAAGCCGGCGGCAGCGCTGGCCAAACCGGCGACGGCTCCCGCCAAGCCAGGCGCGAAACCCGCCGAGGAAAGCTCCGACGATGTCGGTGCCGCGCTCGATGCGATGGGCGACAGGCCCAAGCCGAAGTAGGCAGCCGTGCGCCGCAAGGTTTGACCTTCCGGCAAATGGGTGTAGAATCGCCGGCACAAACCACGCAGCGGGTCCCTCGGGCGTCCGCCGCTGTTCGTGTGCGCTGGCCGGTTGACTGGACCGCCGAATCGCCGTAAGCGCCCCGCCTATTCGACAAGACGGATGAGTCCGGCAGGCGTTCACTTTCGTGTGCGTCCCCTCCGGACCTTTTGCCGTAACGGCGCCGCGCTTGCCGGATGGAGCGATGAGATAGAGGCTCAGGTAACGCGGCCTCTGTGGAGC
>JAEWKG010000174.1 GCA_023386135.1 Pseudomonadota bacterium
GAACACAACCTGGAACAGCAGGTCGCCGAGCTCATCGCGAATGTCGGCAATGTCGCCGCGCGCCACCGCGTCGGCGACTTCGTAAGCTTCCTCGATCGTGTGCGGGACGATCGTCTCGAACCGCTGCGCGCGATCCCAGTCGCAACCGCGTTCGGGGTCGCGCAGGGTGGCCATGATGGCGAGGAGGCGGTCGAGTTGCTGCGGCATTTTGGGATGATAATATATATTATGTAAAATGACAGTTGGGGGTCATGCGGGCACTCACCCCATCACCAGCGAGAACAGCAACGCGACCGCAGTGAAGATTCCCGCCCACAACAGCGCCAGGCGCACGCTTTCCTTCCAGCCGAGCCGGTACGATGCAAACGCGCTGCCCGCGAGGATCAGCCAGCCGAGCAACGCCACAAGCTGGACCGCGCCGTATTCGTTCACAGGATGACTTCTAGGCCGTCGTAGCCGACGTCGACACCGGCCGGCAGCTCCTCCGACAGCGCGCGGTAATCCATGCTCTTGTCGAGATGCGTCAGCACCATGCGCCTGGCGCCAGTGCGCTGTTTGAGTTCCAACGCCATCTCCAGATGCGCATGCGTCGGATGCGGTCGGCGGCGCAGGCAATCGCAGACGAGCAGGTCGACGCCAGCGAACAGCGTGATCATTTCCGGCACGATTTCGCTGAAGTCCGTCGCGTAACCGATTGATTTTCCATCCGCATCGAAGCGAAATCCGGTAGAGCGTGCCGGTCCGTGCGGCATCAGGCAATGGCCGATCCCGAACCCGGCCAAGATGCGCAACCGTTCGAGCGTGTTGAGCTCGCAGATCGTCGGGTAGCCGTGCTCTCCCGCAAACACATAGCTGAAGCGAGCGCGCAACCGCCTTGCGGTTTCGTCGCCGGCGAAGCCTGGGAGCGGCCCCGAGCGATCATAGCGCATCACCCGCAGGTCATCGATCCCGTGGCAATGATCGGCGTGGTCGTGGGTCCAGAACACGGCGTCGACCTTGTCGATTCCGTTCGCCAGGAGTTGGTGCCGCAAGTCGGGCGACGTATCGACCAGCAGACGCTTGCCTTCGGCGCTCTCGACGATGATCGAGACCCGAGTGCGCCGGTTGCGCGGATCGGCAGGATCGCACTCGCCCCAGTCCTCTCCGATTCGCGGCACCCCGGTCGAGGTGCCCGAGCCGAGCATGACCAGCTTCACGCAGCTTTCCCGAACAACGCGAAGAAGTTGGCGGAGGTTGTTTCGGCCAGTTCTTCGGTCTCGACGCCGCGGAGGTTGGCGACGAACGCCGCCGTGTCGCGCACGAACGCCGGCTCGCACGGCTTGCCACGGTGCGGCACGGGGGCGAGGAAGGGGCTGTCGGTCTCGACCAGCAGGCGATCGGCCGGCACGTCCATCGCCACCGCCTGCAATTCGGCGGCATTCTTGAACGTCACGATCCCTGAGAGCGAGATCGTCAGGCCGAGGTCGAGCACCTTGCGCGCGAAATCGGCCGAGGCGGTGAAGCAGTGGATGAGCGCGGGGAAGGCCCCCTGCCCCATTTCGTCGGCGAGGATCGCGGCGGTATCGTCCTCGGCATCGCGGGTGTGGATGATGATCGGCAACCCGGTCTCGCGCGCCACGCCGATGTGCACGCGGAACAGGGCGCGCTGCACCGCGCGGTAGGACTTGTCGTAGTAATAATCGAGCCCGGTCTCGCCGATGCCTATGACCTTGGGATGCGCCGCCGCTGCCAGCAGCGCCTCACGGCCGAGGTCGGCGTGGGCATCGGCCTCGTGCGGATGGATGCCCACGCTCGCCCACACGTCGGGCTCTCGTTCGGCGGTCGCGATCACCTTTCCCCACTCGCTGCGGCGGGTGGAGATGTTGAGCATTCCGGTGACACCGGCGTCGCGAGCTCGCTGGAGAACAGCGGGCTGATCTTCGATCAGGCGCTCGTATTCGAGATGGCAGTGGCTGTCGATCAGCCTCACGCGGAGTCCTCGGCCGGCAACTCGAGGCGGGGGAACACGCCGACCGGCTGCGAGAGGCGGAACCCAGAGGCGACGAGGCGTTCGTACCAGTCGCTGCCGCCGAGCGCATCCAGACCGCGCTCTTTCGCGGGTACGCCCATCTGATCGAGCAGGCGGTCCGCCGACGTGGGGACCACCGGCCGGATCGCGATCGCGAGGTCGCGCACCGCGGCGAACAAGGTCAGGAGTACGACCCGCATCCGCTCGGGATCGGTCTTGCGCAGCGTCCACGGCGCCTGCTCGTCGACATATTGGTTGCAGGCAAACACCGCGCGCATCCACGCCTCGATCCCGACGGAGAAATCGAGCGCCTCGAACGCTGCTGTCAGCTCGCGTGTTCCGCCGGTGTTCACCGCCGAAAGAAGCCCTTCATCGGCATCCGCTCGCACGTATGACGAGAGTTCGCCATCAAGGTTCTTGAAGATCATCGACAGCACGCGCTGCGCCAGGTTCCCGAAGCTGTTCGCAAGCTCGGCGTTGCAGCGGGTGACGATTGCCTCAGCGGAAAACCCACCGTCCTTCCCGAACGGGACCTCGGCGAGGAGGAAATAGCGCAGCTGGTCGACCCCAAAGCGCTCGGCAAGGTCGAGCGGGTCGACCACATTGCCAAGCGACTTCGACATCTTCTCCCCTCGGTGGAGGAGGAACCCGTGCCCGAAGATCGCTTTGGGCGCCGGCAGACCCGCGCTCTTGAGGAATGCCGGCCAGTAGACTGCGTGAAAGCGGACGATGTCCTTGCCGATCAGGTGCAGGTTCGTCGGCCAGAACCGCGCGAATTCCCCGTCCCGGTCGGGAAAGCCGACGCCGGTGAGATAGGTCGTCAGCGCGTCGACCCACACGTACATCACGTGTCCGGGGCTGCCCGGCACCGGCACGCCCCAGTCGAAGCTGGTGCGCGACACCGATAGATCGCGCAGGTCCTGCCCTTTCAGAAACGCAAGCACCTCGTTGCGCCGGCTCTCGGGCTCGAGAAAGCCCGGCGTTTCATTCAATTCAATGAGATAATCGCGATACTTTGAAAGCCGGAAGAACCAGCTTTCCTCGACGTTCCACTCGACCGCGGTGCCTTGCGGCGAGAGCTTTACTCCGCCCTCGCCCTCGACCAGCTCACTTTCGTCGTAGAACGCCTCGTCGCGGATCGAGTACCACCCTTCGTAGCGATCGAGGTAGAGATCGCCGTTCGCCGCCATCGCCTCCCAGATCGCCACGCTGGCGGCGTGATGCTGCGCTTCCGTGGTGCGGCGGAACGCGCTGTAGTCGATATGAAGAGCGGCGCACATGTCACGGAAATAGTTCGACATCTCGGTCGCGAATTCGAGCGTGTCGCGGCCCGCCTCGCGCGCCGTCTTGTCCATCTTCAGCCCGTGCTCGTCGGTCCCCGTGACGAGCCGCACGTCGAACCCTTGCGCCTTCTTGAAGCGCGCGATCACGTCGGCGGCGATCGCCTCGTAGGCATGGCCGATGTGCGGTTTGCCGTTGGGATAGCTGATCGCGGTGGTGAGATAGTATGGCTCAGACATTGGCCGGCTGGCTAGCGGCGGCGGCCGAAGCGAGCAACCCGCCGATTTGCATCACCAGCAGCCCGGGGTCGAAGTTGTAAGTCGGCGCCTGGCCGGTCAGCCGGACCAGTTCGGCATGCGCCTCAACAATGGCGGGCAGCCGCTCCTTCGGAGCATGTTGAACCATTTGTGCGAGGTTCGCGCGCGCCAGGTCGAGCGCAGCGGCGATGCGCGCGCGGTCGGGGCGGGCGCCGATTTCCTCCGCCAACTTGCCGCGCAGGACGAACTGCGGGTCGCCCTCGCCCGCGATCCTGCGCATCAATGTATCGAGCGCGCCCAGGTCCTGAGCCACGAAATCGAGCGCTGCGCCCGGCGATCCGCCGGCAGCAGTCACCGCCGCGGCGCGGGTGGCAGCGTCGGCCTCGGGCGCTTCCGCCGCGATCAGCCCGGCCACCGCTTCGTCGGAGAGCGGCGCGAACCGCAGTACCCGGCAGCGCGACCGGATCGTGGGGAGCAGCCGCGCCGGGCGATGCGCGACGAGCAGGAAGAACGTGCCCGCGGGCGGCTCCTCCAGCGACTTGAGCAAGGCGTTCGAAGACGATGCTTCGAGGTCGTCCGCCGGATCGACGATCACCACGCGCCGGCTGCCGAGCGTGGGCCGGGTAGTCAGGCGTCGCTGCATCTCGCGGATCTGGTCGACCTTGATGTTGCGGGCGAGCTCGAACTCCTTGCCGTCATCGCGCTTCTTCTCTTCCTGCTCGTTCTTCGGCAGGTGGGTCAGGACGAGGACATCGGGATGCGGGCCATCGGGCTGGGGCATGCCGGGCTCGGCCACCAGCTCGCGCGCGGCGGCAAGCGCGAAGGCCGATTTGCCGAGGCCCTTCTTGCCCGCCAGTAGCCACGCATGATGCATCCGCGCGCCGGCCATCGCCTCGCCCCATTCGTGCCAGGCACCGTCGTGACCGAGCAGGCTCATGCTCTCTCCAACAGCGGAGCAATCGCCGCGAGAACTCGTGCGTGCACTGCTTCGGGCGAGCCATTTCCATCGACCACGGCAAACCCCGCCGGATTCGCATGGGCAAGTGCCCGGAAGGTGTCGGCAACGGCCCGGTGATAGCTTTCCGCGCGTCCGCCGATGGCGTCGGACCGCCCCTGGTCGCGCGCCGCGAGCCGCTCGGAAGCCGTTACGGCATCGACTTCCACGAGCACCGTCAGCTCCGGTCGCAAGCCACCGCTGCCGATGGCATGGAGCGCTTGCACGGCGTCATCCCCGATGCCGCCCGCCCCGCCCTGATAGGCGCGGCTGCTGTCGACAAAGCGGTCGCAGACAACCCAGCGCCCGGCGTCGATCGCCGGCCGGATGCGCCGCGCCACGTGGTCGGCCCGTGCCGCCGCAAACAGCAGCGCCTCGGCTTGCGATCCCCAACCATCCCCCGGAGGATTGAGCAGCAGGGCGCGAATTGCTTCGGCGCCCGGAGTGCCGCCAGGTTCGCGGGTCAACTCGACCTCCAGCCCAAGCGCGGTCAGCGCCTCGGCCAGCAGCCGTGCCTGAGTGGACTTGCCGCTGCCCTCCCCGCCTTCGAGCGCGATGAACCGCCCACGAGCCATTACAGCAGTCCGGCCACGCCGTTGACCAGGCGCTCGAAGGCGTTGGCGATCGGCACATCTTCTGCCGCCGCGAGCGGCACACGTGCTGGCCGCATACCCTCCGCCGCGATCTCGAGCTCAGCGACCTGCTCGCCCTGCTTGATCGGCGCGCGCAGTGGACCCTCGTAGTGGATCGACAGTTTCACCTTGCCGGTTTGCCCGGTCGGAAGGTCATACCCGAGCGCAATCGGTGCCAGCAGACCGACGCTCCGCTCTGCCCCGCCCTGCACCTCTGCCTCTCCGACGCGCGTTCCCTTCGGGAACAATGCCGAGCCGGAAAATGCCTGGAAGCCCCATTCGAGGAATTCGCGGCTCGCCTGATGTTGCACGCGCGAATTCGGCGCGCCGCCGATCACCATCACCAGGCGCCGGCCATCGCGAGCCGCGCTGCCCAGGAAGCCGTAGCCGGCCTGGTTGGTGAAGCCGGTCTTGATCCCGTCGGCCCCTTCCACCACGCCAGTCACCGGATCGTGGTTGCGCTGCTGGAAGCCGTTGAAGCTCAGCAGCCGCTTGCCGAAATACCGTGCGTAAAGGTCAGGGTGCCGGGTGATCATCGCCGAGGCGAGCGTCGCCAGGTCCCGCGCGGTGACGAATGTGCGCCCCTCGTCCATCCAGCCATTGGGGGTGCCGAAGTGGCTGTCGCGCATGCCGATCTCGCGCGCCTTGGCGTTCATCATCGCGGTCCACTTGGGCAGCGAACCGGCGATACCTTTGCCCAGCGCGGCGGCACCGTCGTTGGCCGAGACGGTGGTCACCCCGTGGAGCAGCGCATCGATGCTCACCCGCTGGCCGAGCGCGAGGAACATGGTCGAGCCGACGCCGTGCCACTCGGTCCACAGCTCGGCATCGTTGAGGACCAGTTGATCGGGATGGATCTTGCCCGCGTCGATCAGCTCGAACGCAGTGAAGGCGGTCATCACCTTGGTGATCGAGGCCGGCATGAAGCGGCGATCGGGCTCGCGCGAATAGAGCGTCTGCCCGCTCGATAGGTCGATCATCAGCGCGATCGGCACCTCGGGCGGCGGCGGTGCGAAGGTGGGATAGGGCGCGAGCACGTCCGCGCTCGCCGCGCCGACGCTCGTCAGCAATGCCGACCCCGCCAGCAAAAACTTCGTGACCTGGACCAAATGCGCTCCCGCCACCGGGCGGAAGCCGGCGGTTCAACCTGCGGTGGTGACTCGCGCGTCGCTATAACCGGCGGCCCGCACCTTGGCGAGCGCGGCATCGGCTTGGTCGCGGCTGGCGAACGGGCCGGTGTGTACGCGGAAGAACTTGCCCGATGTGCTGACCGTGCCGCCGAGCGCCTTGGCAGCGCGATCCGCATTGGCGCGGCTCGAGAAGGCAGCGGCCTGGACCACGAAGGCACCCTTCGCGGACGGCGTCGCGGCCGGTTTCGCGGGAGCCGCCGCTATTGCATGCACCGGGGCGGGCTCTGCCTGAGCGACGATCACTGGCGGAGACGGAGCGGCTGCGCCCTTGATGCTCGGCAAGGGATAAGCGGTGGTTGCCTGCGGAGACGCCGCGGCCAAGGTCGCGGGTGTCGGTGCTGAAGTGCCAACCCTTGGCGGCGGTGAGGCGGCGGCGAGAGTGGCCACGCCCGTCTCGGGCAGCTTTCGGCGCAGCACCTCTACCAGCGACTTGGGAGTCGCGATGCGATCGGGTGCGGCATGCCCGGCGCGCAATTCGGCTCGCTCTGCCTCTGGCGGATTGACCCGGCGCACCCGAATGGCCGCGCCGTCGCTTGCGCCCAACTGCGCAGCTGCGGCAGACGACAGCGACAGCAGGCTCTTGCCCGTCATCGGGCCGCGGCGTTCGATGCGTACGAGGATCGTCTTGCCGCTATCGAGCGAGGTTACCTCGGCATAACTTGGCAACGGCAATGTGCGATGCGCCGCGGTCACGCCAGCACCACCGTCGAGTGCGGCATAGCCGACCGCATCGTAGTTCAGCGTATCGGCGGGGGAGTAGAGTTCGCCATCGACCGTGAACGGTTCGCCGAGAACCATGGGATAATCGGCAGCCGGTCCCTGCGCGATTGCTCCGGCGGTAACGGATTGCGCAGACGCGACATGGTCGCCTCCACCAACGAGCCCACAGCCACTGAGCGCGAGGCTCAGGCCAAGAGCAGTTACCAGCAATCCGGCGTCAGCGGGCAATCTCATCTGCAAGCAACCCCACGCTCATCGCGTAATAGTTCGAGCAGTTATATTCGAGGATGACCCGATAATTTGCGGTTAAGAGCCAGGCGCGCGTGCCGCTTCCGTCGGGCTGGAACAGCGCGGTCATCGTGGCGTCGGGAAGGTAAACCTGCGGCTGGACGCCCATCGCGCGCCACTCGCGCACCGTGCGCCATTGGCCATGCCGCTCGTGCACCCGCCCGCACACCGGCGCGTTCATTTTCGAGCGCAAGCCGCTCCAGTCGAAGCCCGGCGGCACGCTCGCCTGCACGCCCCACGGCTGCCCACGCCGCCAGCCCGCATCGCGGAAGTAGTTGGCGATCGAGGCAAGCGTATCGGCGCGGCTGTTCCAGATATCGCGGTGGCCGTCGCTGTCGCCGTCCTGCGCGAGCCGCAGGTAGATGCTCGGCAGGAACTGCGGGTTGCCGAACGCGCCAGCCCAGCTGCCTTTCAACGTGCTCCGCTCGACTCCGAGATCGGCGATCTTGAGCAGGTCGACGAACTCGGTCGCGAACAGGTCGCGGCGCCGCCCCTCCCAGGCCAGCGTCGCGAGGCTGCGCGCGAGATCGAAGTCACCGGTATAGCTGCCGTAGTTGGTCTCGTGGCCCCAGATCGCCATCACGATCGGCACCGGCACGCCGTAGCGCGCCTCGATCTGCCCAGCGAGCGATCCCAGGGCCTGGTAGTTGCGCCGCCCGCCGCCGATGCGCGCCGCATCGACGTGCTGGTCGAGGTAGCGCTGCAACGGCGAAAAGCTCCCGCTGCTCGACGGCGTGCCCGGCTGGGCGCGGTCGAGGTCGATGACCCGCTGGTTCGGGGTGAGATCGTAGGTCATCCGCTGGATCGTGGCCTCGCTCACCCCTTCGGCGCGGGCGCGGGCGATCAGGACCTGCAGGTAGGAGGTGAAGCTCATGTCCTGCGCGGCCGAGGGTGCGGCAGAGCAGGCGGCGGCCAGCGAGGCGAGAATTGCAAGCAGTGTCAGGCGCATGAGGCGTTGTCGCATACCCCTTCCAACGGGGCAAACCGCAAACGGTTCGTGACACCGGCAATTCGCCGCGCTAGCCGCGCTTCTCGTCGGACAGGTGGCCGAGTGGTTTAAGGCAGCGGTCTTGAAAACCGCCGTGGGTGCAAGCTCACCGTGGGTTCGAATCCCACCCTGTCCGCCAAACCCTACCCGCGCGAACTCTGGTCCAGCTGGCGCAACAGGTCGCCGAAGCTGCGGTCCTCGCGCGCGGGAAATACCTGCTTCAGGCTGTGCCGGAGCATCATCATGCTGCTGTGCATTTGCAGCGAGGTGGCGGGTTCGAATCGAGTGGCCATAGCGATAACTGACCAGACGAATCCCGAAGCGCGGTCCGGTTCCAAACTTAACCTTGCTGCAGTGCGGCATCGCTTGCGGGCATATGAAATTCAAGCCAATGCAACGGCGTCTTGCCAAAGGAGCTCATGCGCGTGGCCCGTTTCCTGATCGTCGATGCCCGGTTCTACGACCACCTCAACGACATGCTGATCGCGGGCGCCGGTGCGCAGCTCAAGCAGAACGGCCACGAATACGACGTGATGGTCGTGCCCGGAGCGCTCGAGATTCCCGGCGCGATCTCGATGGCTTCGGAAAGCGGCGACTACGACGGTTTCGTCGCCATCGGCGTGGTCATCCGGGGTGAGACCTATCACTTCGAAATCGTCGCCGGCGAAAGTGCGCGCGGGATCATGGCGCTGACGATGGACGGCGTGCCGATCGGAAACGGCATCCTGACCGTCGAGAACGAAGCGCAGGCGATCGTCCGCGCCGATCCCAAGCAGAGCGACAAGGGCGGCGATGCGGCCAAGGCGGCGATGGCGCTGCTGACGATCAAGGAGCAGTACGCATGAGCCAGCACAACTTCATCGCCGGCATCCCGCTGGTCCTCGGCGGCAACGTGTTCGGTTGGTCGTCGAACGGCGACGAAGCCTTCGCGGTCCTCGACGCCTTCTACGAAGCAGGCGGCCGCATGATCGACACCGCCGACGTCTATTCGGCGTGGATCCCGGGCCACAAGGGCGGCGAATCGGAAGCCGTCTTGGGCCAGTGGTTCGAGAAAAGCGGCGTGCGCAGTGAGATGCGCATCCACACCAAGACCGGGATGCTGGGCGGTGCCGAGCTCTACGAGCCGGCGCGGGTGCTGCAGTCGCTCGATGCTTCGCTGGAGCGGCTGCGGACCGATCGGATCGATCTCTACTACGCGCACAAGGATTACCCCGAACTCGACATCGCGCAGATCGTCGCGGCGTTCGATGGCGCGGTGAAGTCGGGCAAGGTCAGCAGCGTGGGAGCCTCCAACTTCGACGCAGTGCGGCTTTCGGCGGCTCTGGCCGAGGCCAAAGCGACTGGGGCAGCCTCGTTCGAAGCGTTGCAGAACGAATACAACCTCGTTGCACGCGACGCGTATGGTAGCGACTTGCAACAAGTCGTCGCCGACAACCGTATCGCGATGCTGCCGTTCTTCGGGCTCGCATCCGGCTACCTGACCGGCAAGTACCGGACCGAGGACGACTACGCGAAGTCGCAGCGCGGCGGCCGGGCGAAGCAGCTGGCCGGAGCGAACGGACCGCAGGTGCTCGCGGCGATGGATGCCGTTGCTGCCGAAACCGGCGCGAGCCTGCCGGCGATCGCGCTCGCTTGGTTGGTGCGGCAGCCCGGCATTCCCGCGCCGATCGCCAGCGCGCGCACGGTCGAACAGCTCCACGAACTGCTCGAATTCACCAAGGTCGAGCTTTCGGACGACCAGGTCGCCCGACTGACCTCCGCGGCTTAGGCCGGGTCGGCGATGCCTTGCAATCCGATCGGCTCGTAGGGTCCGATCGCCAGCTGTTCGAACGCTCCTACGCCCGTCTCACCGTCGGGTCCGGTGACCTGGCAGATGAGTTGGACGTGCAGGTTATCGGGCCGTGCCGGATCAACGGTGCCGAGGTCGATATCTTCGCGCTCGATCTCCAACGTCCCGTGGTCCAGGCCGTGGTTCCATTTGGGCGAGGTGTAGCCGAGCCCTCGCATCTGGAACCGGCCGAGCGGCGCGAAATCGAAGTGCTCGTCGCCGATGGTCAGTGACCCGCGCGAAGGCCAACGGGTGCCGGCCGCGGGCGGCGCGTCCATCGTCGCATGTTCGAACTCGCTGAACGCCTCCGCGCCGTTGCCGTCCGGCGCGATCACCGCGCGGGTGTTCCAAGGGGTCCCGTCCTGGTGCGCGTTCAGGTGAAAGAACAAGCTGCGGCTCGGCAGGTTGACCGGCGTCCATTGCCAGAAGAACTGCCGGATGCCCCCGCCCGCTGCTTGCGGATCGGACGCACCGACCGGACGGACGCCCCAGCTTCGGTCGCGCGTTCCCGCTGTGCGGCTCGCGAGCGCCTCGCGCTTGCCGTCGACCTCGATCCATCCCTCGTAGTGGCCGTTCTGGCTGAGCCGCGTGTAGTCCATCACCGTGCGCGGGCCGACGCGCCAGGTGAAACGCGGTTCCTCGATCGGAAACGCGCGGCCGGTGAAGGTGATGTCGGCGGCGATACCCTCCCCTGCCACGATCACCCGTAGCTTGTGCAGCGGCTCGACGATTTCGATGCGGATCGGACCGCAGGCGAGGTCGAGCCGCTCCATGCCGAGCTTGCGGCTCGCGTGCAGGCAATGCTGGGTGCCTCCGCGGATGACGTTGAAGTGCGCATCGCAGACGTCGAGGTGCGGATAGACGCCGAAGGCCACGGCGAAGAAGCCGCTGCCATCGGGCGCGTAGCCGTTGAAGAAATAGCGGTCGTAGAAATTGCGGTCGGTGCCGGCGTAGGCGACCGGCTCTGCGGTTTGGTGCAGCGGATAGTCATCGCCCTTGGACAGCATCTTAGGCCTTTCCGGTCAGCAAGCCGATGGAATTGTGATCGCGCGCGAGCGAGCACGCGCCGCGCGCCATCGACAGGAAATTGGCATCACCGCGCTCGGTCCGCTCGACGAAGGCGGCGCTGAACACCGCCGTCGACACGCCGTGCAGCGCGCCGAGACGATAGTCATCCCACACCGCCTCGCGCGCGAGCGGCACGCCGCGTTCGGTCATCTCGGCACAGTACAGGTCAACCAGTTCGTTCTCGGCCTCACGCCGAAGCGCATCGCCGATTCCGCAGCCGAGGAAATAGCCGATGTCGGTCAAGCCGTTGCCCACCGCGACCGTCTGCCAGTCGAGAACGGCGATCGGCTCCTCGCCACCACGAATGTCGAACAGCATGTTGTCGAGCCGGAAGTCACCGTGGATCAGGCAGCGATTGGCGCCCTCGCGGCCGAACCAGTGCTCGCTCGCCTCGTTGAGCTCGGCGCACACGCGCATCAGTTCGGGTTCGAGCGTGTCGGCGTAGCGGTCCGCGAAAATGGCGTGGGCTTGCGGATACATCGCCTTGATCTGCGCCAGCGCTTCAGGCCGGGCGTGCAGCCAGTCGTGGTCGATCACCGCAGCGTTGTTCCAGCTCGGCGCATGGATCGCAGCCGCCTGCCGGATCGCATGGCGCGCGTCGGCGAGCGAGCAGCTATCGAGCTGGTTGCCCTGCCGGCACGGGCCAAGGTCTTCGAACAGCAGGATGAAATCTGCGCCGCTCTCGTCGACTTCGGCGGCGTAGGTCTTGGGCACGCGCACATCGAGTTGCGGCGCCAGCTCGCGGTAGAAGCCGACTTCCTTGCTGTAGAGACCGAAAGCGGCGGCGGTGCCGCGACTGGTGGCGTCGGCGGCGGGAAA
>JAEWKG010000186.1 GCA_023386135.1 Pseudomonadota bacterium
GCCTTTCGCTTTGGCGAGACCGGGGTAGATCGCGTCGAACTGCTGCTGGAACGCACCGCCGTTGTTGGGGGGCGCCCGCAGGCCCATCAGCACGACCGGGATGCCGCGCTTCTCGAGTTCCGCCAGCATCGCCTCGAGGTTCTCGCGCGTCTGTTGCGGCGGCAGGCCGCGCAGAAGATCGTTGCCGCCGAGTTCGAGCAGGACCAGGTCGGGCTTGGCTGCTTGGCTGTCGAGCGTGAACGCTAGCCGCTGGCGGCCCGCGGCGGTGGTGTCGCCCGAAACGCCCGCGTTGGCGATGCGGACGTTCCGCCCATCCTGGCGCAGCGCCTGCTCCAGCTGCGCGGGGTAGCTCTGCGTGTCCGGATTGGCGAGGCCGTAGCCGGCGAACAACGAGTCCCCGAACGCCAACACGTGCAGCTCGCTGCCAGTGACGTTCGAGGGGACCGCGACTGCGGAGGGGCTCTCGGACGGCGCGGTAGAAGGCGCCTCCTGCTTGCAAGCCGACAGCGCCAAGATCGCCGCGATCGTCGACCAAATCCATACCCGCATCGACAGAACCCTTCGCAAAGTTGCCGCCCCACCCCAGCTATGCCATCGCATGCCCGTGACAAGCCCTACCAGCGCGATCCGCGCCCGCAATCTCACCCTTAACCTCGGCAGCAGCGCAGCCCCGGTCGAAATCCTCAAGGGCATCGACCTCGAGGTTGGCGAAGGCGAAGTGGTTGCGCTGCTCGGCCCGTCTGGATCGGGCAAGAGCAGCCTGATGGCGGTGCTGACCGGGCTCGAACGCGCGAGCGGCGGGGCGCTGGAGGTCGCCGGCGCCGACTTCGCCGCGATGGACGAAGACGCACTCGCGCGCGCCCGCCGCGGCCGCATCGGCATCGTGCTGCAGGCGTTCCACTTGCTGCCAACGATGACCGCCGAGGAAAACGTCGCCACCCCGATGGAACTCGCCGGCATGCCAGATGCGCGCGAACGGGCGCGCGCCGAACTGGTCGCGGTTGGCCTCGGCCACCGGCTCGATCACTACCCGGCGCAGCTCTCGGGCGGCGAGCAGCAACGCGTCGCCATCGCCCGCGCGATCGCGCCCCGCCCCGCGCTGATCTTCGCGGACGAGCCGACCGGCAACCTCGACGCCGCGACTGGGCACACGATCGTCGACCTGCTGCTAGCCCGGCGCGCCGAAACCGGCGCGACACTGCTGGTGATCACCCACGATGCCGAACTCGCCGCGCGTTGCGGTCGGGTGGTCACGCTCGCCGACGGGCACATCGCGAGCGACGTGACCGCGTGAGCTGGAGCACCGCCTGGCGGATCGCCCGCCGCGACCTCTCCGCCCGCTTCCGCGGACTGAGGCTGCTGCTGGTGTGCCTGTTCCTGGGCACGGGCGCGCTCGCGGCGATCGGCACGCTGACCGGCACGATCGAGCGCCAGCTATCCGAGCGCGGACGCGAGTTTCTTGGTGCGGATGTGCAAGTCGCGCTGTGGCAGCGGGCACCCTCGCCTGCGGAACTGGCAGCGCTCAGCCAGCTCGGCACGGTGTCGCAGGGCAGCCGCATGCAGGCGATGGCGAGCACCGACGATGCCGCTGCGCCGGTCGAACTCAAGGCGGTCGACGGCAAGTGGCCGCTCTACGGGCGCGCTACGCTGGTCGATGGGCGTACGGTCGGCGCGCCACCCGTGGGGCAGGTGTGGATTGCGCAGGGTGCGGCGGATCGCCTGGGCGTGGCGCCCGGCGATACGGTAACGATCGGCTCGCAGCGGCTCAAGGTCGGCGGCATCCTCGACCAGGAGCCGGATCGCCTCGGCGAAGGCTTCCAGCTCGGACCCACGGTCATCGTCCGATCGGACGTGCCCGCTGCTGCAGGGCTGACTGCTCCGGGGGCGATGTACCGCACCAAGACCAACATTGCTTTCGCAGGCCCGCGCGATGCGCAGGCGGCCGAGACGGAGCTCAAGGCTCGTTTCCCGTCCGCCGGGTTCGAAATCCGCACCCGCGACAATGGCGCCCCTGGTGCGGACCGGTTCGTCGGCCGGATGGGCGAATTCCTGACGTTGGTCGGGCTCGCCGCGCTGGTCATCGCCGGAATCGGCATCGGTGGCGGCGTGTCCTCGTACCTCGACGCGCGGCGGCAGGGCATCGCGACGCTG
Source organism: Pseudomonadota bacterium (assembly GCA_023386135.1). GTDB lineage: Bacteria > Pseudomonadota > Alphaproteobacteria > Sphingomonadales > Sphingomonadaceae > Tsuneonella. The sequence continues at coordinate 2,152 of JAEWKG010000186.1, forward strand.
AAAGTGCTCGGCGCCACGAGCGGTGACATCGCCCGAATCTACACGCTGGAGATCGGCGCGGCGGCGCTGGCCGGCAGCTTGGCCGGAATCACGGCTGGCGTTGCGCTGACCCCGTTGCTGGCCCGCGCGCTCGAGGGGCTGTTGCCGATCGGCGCAGGGTTTACGCTGGCGCCCGGAGCGTTGCTGACCGCGCTCGCTTACGGCCTGCTCGTCGCGCTGGTGTTCGCCGCCCCGCCGCTGCTCCGCGCGCGGCGCTTTCCGGCGATGGCGCTGATGCGCGAGCGGGTGTCACCGCTTGGGCGCGACCGGACCGCGCTGGTGCCGGTGGCGGTGGGTCTTGCGGCAATTGCCGCGCTCGCGCTCGGCACCGCGCGGCAGCCGCTCCTCACCGCGGGCTTCCTCGGCGGAGCTGCGGGTGCGCTGGCGCTGCTGGCGGGCCTCGGCTGGCTGATCCGGCGCTTCGCGGCGCGCCTCCCCCGCCCGCGGGATCCGCTGTGGCGCGCGGCGCTCGCCAACCTCCACCGGCCCGGAGCGGCGACCGGCACGTTGGTCACTGCGCTCGGCTTCGGCCTCAGCGCATTCGTCCTGCTCGCCGCGGTGCAGACGAGCATCGACGGGACGATCGCCAAGCGCGTGCCGGCGCAGGCGCCCGACTACTTCGTGCTCGACCTGCCCAAGGATCGGGTGGCCGACTTCACCGCGCTGGTCGCGCATGACGCGCCGGGCTCGGCGGTGCGGACGATCCCGGCGCTGCGCGGCGCGATCCTCGCCTACGGACCGAAGGACCACATGACCCGCGTCGCCAGCCTCGGCGACAACCTGCCCGACGGTGCGTGGGCGCTGCGCGGCGAGCGCGGGCTGACCTATGCCGACACCGTTCCGCCGGGCAACACGGTCACCGCCGGCGAGTGGTGGCCCAAGGAGTACACCGGCGAGCCGCTGGTCTCGGTCGACGAAGACCTGGCCCAAGCGATCGGAGTCGGCGTGGGCGACTACCTCACCATCGGGGTGCTCGGGGTGGAGCGGCAGGCGCGGATTGCCTCACTCCGGCGGATCGACTGGCAGACGATGGGCTTCAACTACGTCCTCGTGTTCAGCCCCAACACGATCGAGAGCGCGCCGCACAACATGGCCGCGACGATCGAGCTGGCGGACGGCGCCGCGAAGGGTGCGCTGTTGCGAAATCTGGTGCGCACGTTCCCCGCTTCGAGCGTGATCGAGACCGGGCCGGTGCTGAAGCAGGCGCGCGATCTACTGGGCCAGGTCGGGCTCGCGACCTTGGCAGCCGCTTCGGTGGCGGTGCTCGCGGGGCTCGCCGTACTGCTCGGCGCCATTGCCGCGGCGCGCGCGCAGCGCACTTACGACACCGTGGTGCTGCGCGTGCTCGGGGCGAGCCGAAGACAAGTGCTGCTGCTCGCCCTCGCCGAATACGGCGCGCTTGCGGCGGTGCTGGCGTGGGTCTCGCTCGCACTCGGCCTCGGCGCGGCGTGGGGCGTGGTTACACGACTGTTCGACTTCGGGTGGCTGCCGGACTGGCGCGCGGTGCTTGGCGTGCTTGGCGCCGGCCTCGCGCTGGTGATCGCCTTCGCCCTTGCCGGCGCGCTGCCGCTGCTGCGCGCCAAGCCCGCGCAGGCGCTGCGGAGCCTTTAGCTGAAGACGTTCGAGACGTCCTGATGGTAGACCGGCATACCGTGCCGGTTCGCGCCTTTTTGGCCGGGCAGGGTCATCCACGTAAAATAGCCGAGAAATCCGAACGGGCCGAGAACTCCGACAAGAAGCAGGATTACAACTAGCAGTGCGCCCGACAGCCCCATGTCATGCAGCCGGCGCACAGTGAGCGCCAAGCCGGGCAGAAAATTGATGAGGAAGAAAAGCCCCCAACCGGCGACCATTACCGAAATCGAGTCATCGTCGACGTCGCCCTTCGCCATTCCTGCCGCCACCGCCACCGCGAACATCGCCGCATAGCCGAGGAACAGGAACAGGCAGTACAACCAGAACTCGCGGCGACCCGAACGGCCTGACAGCCGAACATAGCGGCGGAGCGGAAGCACCATCCAGCCGAGCCAGGATTTGGGAAGCGCTTCGGTCATCAGTCAGCAAACGGCCCGCATCCGCAGGGGAAGCGGGCCGCCAACACGGTTCAATCGATCAGGCGAAGGTTTCGGCTTCGCCCGCGCCCTTCGGGTCCGGCCCGAAACGGTTCGGTCCCGGGGTGCCTGGAAGAGCCATGAGCACGAGGAACGCGATGGAGATCAGGAACCCGACAAAGGGGATCATGCCGCCGATAATCGCGCCCAAATACCACCAGCCGCTCATATCTCGGTCGTGCAGTCGGCGGACGGTCACCGCGATGCTGGGGATGAGGATCGCCAGCACATAGATCACCAGGATTATGCCCATTCCGCCGAACAACGCGCCCAGTCCCGCCGCCGGCTCACCGGTGGCGCTCTGTTCGAACATCCCGGTGGCTCCGCCGACGCCGAAAATTACCAGCGTCAACACGATCGCTACGATCGCGTTGAGCAGCGTGAACATCCAATATTCCATCCGGCGCGAGCGGCCGCTGAATTCGGCATACCGTTTGAACGGCAAGATCATCCATTCCATGAGATATTCCCCCTGTTGTTATCCCTGACCGCCAAGGAATCATAAGCCCGCCCCGCGCGCAACAAAAAAGGGCCCCGCGAACGGGGCCCTTCCTTGTTTCTGCAATAACGCGACGGTGTCGGATCAGAACTTGAACCGCGCCGACACGCCGTAGGTGCGCGGCTGGTTGGTGTAGCCCGAGATCGACTGGCTCTGCGCCACCGAGTCGAACACGTCGGTGATGTTGCGGTCGTTGAGCAGGTTGCGGCCCCACACGCTCAGTTCGAGGCCCATGCGCATCGCATAGGTGATCGAGGCGTTGAGATCGTTGACCTCGCTGCGGAACGGACGCGCCGCCGCGCGCGCCGCGTCGTAGTTGCGGCTGCCGTCGGGGTTGGTGGTGATGAACGCCAGCAGGCCCGGCTCGACCTGCACCGGCGAAGCGTACGAGAAGTCGCCGCGCAGGATCAGGTGATCGTCGCCGATCGGCTGGTCCCATTGCGCGCCGAACACCGCCGACAGCTTCGGGATATTGCCGATCGTCGTCCCCGACAGGTCGCCCAGCGGCGAGTTGGGGAAGCTGTCGTACTTCGGGTTGAGGTAGGTCATCGCGAGGTTGAGCGTCAGCTCGTCGCGCGGGTGGACCGTGCCTTCGAACTCGACACCGTCGGTGGTCTGCTTGTCGGCGTTCGAGAAGATGAAGCCCGTGCCGGTGAAGGTGTTCGTCTGGAAGTTCGAGATCGACTGCCGGAAGAACGTCAGGTTGGCCGAAGCGAGGCCCCAGTTGCCCTTGATGCCGAGCTCGTAGACGGTCGAGTTCTCGGCGTCGGCGAAGCGGGTGCCGGCGGCGAGGTTGGTCACCGCCAGGCCCGCGGCCTTCAGCGCCGCCACATCGGCCACCGTCGGGCGGCTGTCACGCGACAGGTTGAAGCTCGGTGCCTTGTAGCCGGTCGCGTACGACAGGTACACGTTGAGCGTCGGGCTGACCTCGTAGGCGAGGCGCGCGGTGTAGCTCCAGTCGCCGTCGCGGGTCGAGCAGTCCTCGACCGCGTTCGGGCAATTCTGGAACGGCGGCAGGAACTGCAGTGGCTTCAGCGCGACGATCGGCGCGGTCGCGGCGTTCACGCCGGCCACGATCGCCGCGTACTGCGGAGCGAAGTTGGTCTGGAAGAATGCCAGCTGTGCGGCGCTCGCCAGCGTGCCCGCGGGCAGGCCGAGGAAGCCGCCGACGGTGCGGGCGATGTTGACCTGGTTGGCGGTCGCCCGGATCGCGTCGAGGTTGAGGCCCGAGAACACGTCGGTGCTCACCGAGTTGGTGGTCACGTCCTTGGCGTCGTGGGTGTAGTTCGCGCCCAGCGTCAGGGTCAGGCCGTCGGTGATCTCGTAATCGACGTTGCCGAAGATCGAGTAGCTCTCGTCCTTCTGGCGCATGTCGTTGAAGAAGCCCTGCCCGGCCTGGAAGAACTGGTTGATATAGTTCTGCCCGGTCAGCGCGCTGAACTGCGCTTCAATGTTGTCGACCGCCAGGTCGTTCGGCGGGCTGGTCGGCGTACCGCCGATCAGCAGGTTGGCGTAGTTACGGAAGTCGGGGCCGTAGACGATCTGGTCCTGGGTGTGGACCTTCTCGTTGAAGTAGTAGCCACCGATGAGGAAGTTGAGCGGACCGTCGAAGTCCGACGCCACCCGCAGTTCCTGAGTGAAGGTCTTGAGGTGCGCCTGGCCGACGTTCGCGCCCGTGGCGGTGCGCGCCGAGTTGAAGTCGACGTCCTGGTCGGCATTCAGCTTGGTGTCGCGGTAGGCGGTGATCGAGGTCAGCGTCAGCTGGCCGAGTTCGAGGTCGCCCTGGCCCGAAAGGCCCCAGTTCTTGACCTTGCTGGTCGGGACAACGTCCGAATAGACGACGTCTTCGTTGGGCACGTTGCGGTAGTCGTTGACGTTACCGCCGATCGCGCGGACCGCCAGCGTCGCCGCCGAAGGCTGCACGTTGAAGACCGCGCAGCACTTTTCGTCGATGCTGTCGGTGTCGCCGATCAGGCGGAACTTGAAGGTGTCGGTCGGCTCGAACAGCACCTGCGCGCGGGCGAACCAGCGGTTGCGGTTGTTGAGGTCGTCACCGTTGTAGAGGTTGGTGACGTAACCGTCGCGGCGGTTGTAGCCCGCGGAGACCGATGCGGCGATCGTGTCGCTGATCGGCCCGGTGAGGTAGCCCTTCACCACCATCGCATCGTAGTTGCCGTAGCTCGCCTCGACGCTGCCGCCGAAGTCGAAGCTCGGCGTCTTGCTGACGATCGAGATCACGCCGGCCGACGCGTTCTTGCCGAACAGGGTCGACTGCGGACCGCGCAGCACTTCGACGCGCTGGATATCGGGAAGGTCGCTGATCTGGGCGATCGCGCGGCTGCGATAGACGCCGTCGACGAACACCGCGACCGACGGCTCGAGGCCGAGGTTGTTGCCGCTCGTGCCGAAGCCGCGGATCGAATAGGTGGTCGCGAACTGGCTCTGGCTCTGCGTGACGCGGAGCGAGGGGACGACAGTGGCGAGGTCGGTGACGTCGCGGATCTGCGCGCGCTCGATCGTCTCGGCGGTGGTCACGCTGACCGCGACCGGGACGTCCTGCAGGGTCTGTTCGCGCTTGGTGGCGGTGACGACGATCTCGTTGCCCGTCGCCGAATCCGTCGCGTCCGAATAGCTGTCGGTGTCGCTGTTGGTCTGCTCCTGCGCGTCCTGAGCAGTGGTGTCCTGCGCGTGCGCGATGCCCGGCAGGGCGAGCGCGGCGGCGCCGGCGAGCAGGGTGAAGCGGGCCCGGCCGGCAAATCCGGAATCGGTCTTGATCATGAAACGAAGGTCCTCGTCCGATGCGGGCGACGCTTGTCCGGCGCGAACCATTCGCGCTGCGCGGCGACCCTTAGCTGACAGCGGAGTCAATATACGCGCGCACCTACCTTTCAATAGCGCTCGTCGGGCGGCATCGGTTGCTCGCCGAAGTGTTGCGCGAGCGACACAGATTGTGACGCGCGTTGATATATTTGGGTCAGGGGCTCATCCAATCGGCGGAGCAGCGGCGTCATGATGGTGAGCGGCGGACGTGGTGGTCGGCCGCACTGTCCGACAGAGGAACTCAAGCCATGCCCGAGACCGAACTGATCGCGTTTATCACCATCACGCTGTGCATCCTTGGCGGCTTCATGCTGCTGGTGCGCTTCTTTTCCGGGTGGCAACTCCACCACACCTTGCGCAAGGCGATCGAGCGCGATTCCGCCGCGGCGCCGGCGCTGATCGATCGCATCGAGGCGATCGACAAGGGCCGCAGTGCGCTCGGAAACGACGACCGCAACGGCATGGTGTTGATCGCGCTGGCGGTGGCGATGGCGGGCTTCGCTCTCATCGCGGTCGACGATCCGGGCGTGGTGCGCACCATCGCCGGTGCATCGCTGTTCCCGCTGCTGATCGGAGCGGTGCTGCTGCTGCGCCGCAAGCTGCTCAAGCGCGAACTCGCCGAGGAAGCCGCGCAGGCCGGCGACCGCGGTGCATGACGACGATCCAGCGCTCATAGAGCGGGCCGCGCGCGGCGACCAGGCGGCATTTGCCGTGCTGGTCACCCGGCACGAAGTGCGGCTGCGCCATTTCCTCGCGCGGATCGTCGGCCCGGCCGATGCCGACGACGTCGCGCAAGACGCGCTGGTGAAGGCCTGGCTCGCCCTCCCCGCCTATCGCGGCGAGGCCAGCGTGGGCGCGTGGCTGGCCGGGATCGGCTGGCGTGCCGCGCTCGACCATCGCCGCAAGGCCCGCCGCGGCGCGGTGCGCGACACGGCATGGCAAGATGCGGCGGACGCATCGGTCGAGAGCGCGGGCGCCGCGCCGATCGAACTGGAGCGCGCACTCGCCGCGCTGAGCGACCAGGAGCGCGCCGCGCTCGTGCTCACGCATGGCCATGGTTGGTCGCACGCCGAGGCGGCGCAGATCCTCGGCCTGCCATTGGGAACCTTGAAGTCGCTCACCGCGCGCGCGAAAGCCAAGGCGCGCGCCGCCATCGAACCGGCCAGCGAGGATTGCACCGCATGACCACCGACGATCCTTTCGACGCCCTGCTCGGCAATGCGCTTGCTCCGCCCGTCCGCCCGGCCGACGGGATGTTCGTCGCCCGCGTGCAGGCCGCTATCGCCGAGGCCGAGCGCTTCCGCCGCTGGCGCCGCCGCGCGCTGCGTAAGGTGGGCAGCGAGGCGTTGATCCTGCTCGGCCTAGCCGGCGCCGCCTTCACGCTCGCGCGCATCCCCGTCGCACAGCAGTTGCTGGATAGCGTGCCGTTAGCGGCGCCGGCGCTCGGCGGATTGCTGCTGCTCGGCTGGCTCGCGCTCGCGTTGCCGCGGTCCGGCGGCCGGCTGATCTGACAGGACCGAGCGCGGCGGTTGTCTTCGCGGCGCCTCTCCGCTAGGGGCGCGCCACTTCGCGCGGGAACACGCTTTCGCGCCCCCAGACCAAGAGACATCGCATGAACCTCCGCAACGTGGCGATCATCGCCCACGTCGACCATGGCAAGACCACGCTCGTGGACCAGCTCTTCCGCCAGTCCGGCACTTTCCGCGAGAACCAGCGGATCGAAGAAAGAGCTATGGATTCCAATGACCTGGAGAAGGAACGCGGGATCACCATTCTCGCCAAGCCGACTTCGGTCGAGTGGGCGCCGGAAGGGTCTGCCGAGCATGTGCGGATCAACATCGTCGACACCCCCGGCCACGCCGACTTCGGCGGCGAGGTGGAGCGCATTCTCTGCATGGTCGACGGCGTGATCCTGCTGGTCGATTCCAGCGAAGGCGCGATGCCGCAGACCAAGTTCGTCACCGGCAAGGCCCTCGCGCTGGGCCTGCGCCCGATCGTGGTGGTCAACAAGATCGACCGCCCGGACGAGCGCATCCAGGAAGTGCTCGACGAGGTGTTCGACCTGTTCGTTTCCCTCGACGCGAGCGACGAGCAGCTCGACTTCCCGGTCCTCTACGCAAGCGGCCGCAACGGCTACGCCAGCGCGGATCCCGACAAGCGCGAGGGCAACCTCACGCCGATGTTCCAGAAGATCGTCGACCACGTCCCCGCCCCCACCGCGGACGAAACCGGCCCGTTCAAGTTCCTCGCCACCCTGCTCGATCGCGACAACTTCATGGGCCGCGTGCTCACCGGCCGCGTCAGCAGCGGCACGGTCAAGGTCAACGACCCGATCCGCGCGCTCGACATGGACGGCAACGTGATCGAGGTCGGCCGCGCGACCAAGCTGCTCGCCTACCGCGGATTGGACCGCGTGCCGGTCGACAGTGCAAGCGCCGGCGACATCATCGCGCTCGCGGGCCTCGAAAAGGCGACCGTCGCCAACACCATCGCCAGCCCCGACGTGACCGAGCCGCTCAACGCCCAGCCGATCGACCCGCCGACGCTGTCGATGCGCTTCGCCGTCAACGACAGTCCGCTGGCGGGCCGCGAGGGCGACAAGGTCACCAGCCGCATGATCCGCGACCGCCTGCTGCGCGAGGCGGAAACCAACGTCGCCATCCGCGTCACCGAAAGCGCCGACAAGGACAGCTTCGAAGTCGCCGGACGCGGCGAACTCCAGCTGGGCGTGCTGATCGAGACGATGCGCCGCGAAGGGTTCGAGCTCGGCATCAGCCGCCCGCGCGTGCTCTTCCGCGAAGAGAACGGCGAACGCACCGAGCCCTACGAGCAGGTCGTGATCGACGTCGACGACGAGCATTCGGGCACGGTCGTGGAGAAGATGCAGCGCCGCAAGGCCGAGCTCACCGAGATGCGCCCGAGCGGCGCCGGCAAGACCCGCATCACCTTCTCCGCCCCCAGCCGCGGCCTGATCGGCT
>JAEWKG010000283.1 GCA_023386135.1 Pseudomonadota bacterium
GTTTAATCCTCCGTATGAGGTACGCTAGGACTTCGCGCTCCCGGCGGATGTCAGAGCTGAATTCGGCGTAGGCATGGTGGTCGGACTGGTCGGTCTGCTGAACGAGGCATGGAAAGCACAGGGGCCGCGTCCACAGGCGCAGGGGAGCTTCCCTCGTAACGCCGCCACGCTGGCTTTCGTCGTGAAGGAGCTTCGGCGGATACGTAGCTAGGGCACGCCTTCGCTTCGCCGTGATGCTACCGTGTGTAGTTGGCCAAGATTTGCGGTTTCTCCACAACCCATGCTCGGCTTTGGACGAGCCCTCTGGCTCCCGCCACAGGCGGTAAGTCGCCTAGTGCAAAGTCGGCTGCTCGAGAGAGACCTAATTTTTTTATCTCGGCCTGCAGTTCGCCCGCATTCCAGGCCCATCCGTGAGAAGTTCCGCCGTGGGGCATGCGCTGGACGAGCACAAAGCTGGGAATATCCTGCACCATCGGCAGGCGCGAGAGGTAGAGCGAGCGGCGCGCGCGGCCCGCCAAATTGCTCAATACAGAGCGCCAATCCTCGCAGCACTGCAGGGCGCCTGACGCCATCACGATGTCGGCCTGGTCTGGAGCGTCCGAAAGGTCGCCGTGGAAGGAAATATCTGGCCTGAGAGCCTGGCCCATTTCCGCAACCGCGGGCACGTCGACCACATGATATTCGATCGAAACGCCCGGAGCTGCCCATTGCGCGATACGGCTGAACACGCCGAAGCCGCCGCCGAAATCGATAATGCTTAACCTGGTGGCCCGACTGTCGACCGCGTGCCGGGAAACGAGCGACGCAAATGCAAGGAAATTGATGCGCGTCGGAGCATCTAGTGGGATGTTGAGCGCACCGCCAGAGCGATACGCTGCATCTTCGGCACTAACGTTCTCAATGCCCTGGCTGGCCCAATAGGCTCCCCAGATTCCAACGTCAGATCGCGGCCAGCTTTCCACAGCTCGCCACGCTGAGGCGGCTGGAAATAGCGTGCGCTTAGCCTTCGCGACGGCTCGAAGCGCAATCGGCGGGACGACGGCCCTCGCTAGATCCATGAAGCCTGGCGTCATGGGTGTCTCGATCTGCTGTGTATCCCAAGCCTGCACATGAAAGTGCCGTGAGGCAATCTCGACGATCGTCAGGCGGGGCCTATCGCTCTCAACTCTGGCTTGGCGGTCTTGGCTGAGAGCGGCTTCAATTGGAGCAGAGGGACAATCGGGCGCCACAGGGACAGGTTTGGGCACCACGGGGACGAAGCGACCAATCTGCCGGGGAAAACCCACCGGGTGCCGACACCCGGACCTTGCCCGACGAGTCGGCAGCCTCCGATGCTGGCGCCAAGCGCAGCAGAAAGGCCCAAACATGCGTCTCTTTCACCTCAGCGGCGGCCTCCTAGGCCCCGGCTCGCTGATTATGCCCGGCAATTGGGGTAGAGTTATCTGAAAATTCGGGTGACACCACACGTGCGCTTCCCGTGAAATGCTTCGTCCCAACTCGCTAGTGTTGTGGCGGCAGCAGCCCTCCGACAGGAGACCTGCGCCTACCTTGTCGGCCTCGTGCTGAGATTGCTTGCCAAGCCCGACATGGTCTCCGCCTTGATCAGCCCCAGGGCGCCAGCGACGTGCCACCAACCATGATCTGCTTGACGCACGATGGTGCACTCCGCGCTGACCGCCATATGCTGACCTTCGAAGGAGTGACCGCCCGCGATATGCGCGACCTCATCGGGCAGCCCGACAGCCAGGCACACATGGGCACCGAACACGGAATGCCGGAACGTCGGGAATCCGCTGTCGGCTGGCGCCGCCGCACAGCGCGCCCTGTTCGTGGGATCGAACTCATAGGGCTTGCCGACATCGTGACAGGCAGCGCCGGCCAGCAGAATGTTCCAGTCGATCTGGGTCTCCGGGTAATGCTGCTCGAATTCCTCGGCGATCGCCTTCGCGTAGCGGAAGACGCCACGCAGATGGTCAGCCTGCGTGCCCTAGTGCAACACCGGAGAACCCGGGTTTCCTTCGGGCGGAATATCGGCGATCCGGGCAAAATCCGAGCACGCAAGGGCATACGCCCAAGCTTCGACGACCTTGGCGCGCAGACTCTCGTCCGGCACCATTGCGATCTCGGGAAAGTCCTCGAGAACCTGCCGCCGGGCCAGTTCGGTGATCGCGCGCCGAGGGCGGGCGGAGTAATTTTCGATCATGGATTGTCTCGTCCGAAGAAGGGAAGAGGCCGCGGCTAGCCCGCGGCGTTCTGAGGCTCGATCGGCTTGCGGGTCATCAGCAGGGTCACCAGCGCGCCGCAGACAAGCAGGGCAGCGGCGATGCGGAAGGCCCAAGTGTAGCCGCCTGTGCCAGCCACGACGTAGCCGGTGATGATGGGAGCGATGAGGCCGAAGAAGTTGCCGCCGAAGGCTGTGATGGCGATCACCCGCGATACGTCGCGCGGATTGCGCAGCAAGTCGCTCGCCAGGGTGAAATTCAAGCCTGCGCCCGTCGTGCTGCCGGTCAGTACAATCGTCAGCACCACCAGCAGCTGCCACAGTTCGCCGGCGAACGGCGCGAGCAGGATCGCCGTCGATAGCAATGCCATCGCAGCAATGAACACGCGGCGCTGACCGGAGCGGATGGATTCCGCCGAGAGAAGCCGATCGCTGCAGCGAGCGATGATGAGGCTTAGGATCATCGTGACGAGGTAGGGGATCGCTGTCAGGTAGCCGGTGTTCATCGTTGACAGCTCGCGCGTCGACTGAAGGTAGGTCGGCAGCCAGGTCAGGAAGAGATAGGCGGTATAGACGAGGCAGGCCTGCGTCAGCACCAGGCCCCAAACGCTCCTTTGCGAGAGCAGATAGCCGAGCGACGACGGATCCGGGTCGGCAACCGCAGGGGTCGCTGCTTCGCCATTGCGCTCCGAAACAATCTTCACGCGCTCGGCCTGGGGCAGCCAGCTGGCCTCCTCTGGGGCGGCATAGAACTTCATCCAGAATGCGAGCCACACGAAGCCGACGATACCCAGCACGACGAACGCCGTTCGCCAATCGAATGTGCTCACCAATGCTGCGACAACCAGCGCCCCGAGCGCGGGGCCTGCCGATGAGCCGCCGTTGAAAAGCGTGGTGACGAGGCCGCGCTCGCGTGCCGGAAACCAGTCCCGGATGACACGGCCGCAGGCCGGAAATGTCGTCGCCTCGCTAGCCCCCATCACCAATCGTGCAGCAAGGATCGATGCGAAGCCGGTCGTGGCCGCAGTCAACGCCGTCGCCGCGGACCAGACGGCGATACCGCCTCCAACCATGCGCTTTGCCCCGCCCCGCTCGACGAGAAGCCCGATCGGGATCAGGCAGATCACATAGGGACAGAGGAAACAGGAAAACAGGTAGCCCATCTGGACGGGGCTGAAACCGAACTCGGCGGCGATCTGCTTGGAGTCGACCGAAAGCGCAATTCGGTCCATGTAATTGATG
>JAEWKG010000263.1 GCA_023386135.1 Pseudomonadota bacterium
GGCTTCCGCAGCGCCCGCTGCCAAGCCTGCCGCCTGAACCAATTCGAAGTTCGAAAGCCCCGATCATGGCCACCACCGCCGACCACTTCCAGGCTCACCACGACGAGCACGCGCATCACGACGCGGACCACAAGCCGGGCTTCTTCGCCCGCTGGTTCATGTCGACCAACCACAAGGACATCGGCACGCTGTACCTGATCTTCGCCATCACGGCTGGGATCATCGGCGGTGCGATCTCGGGCGTGATGCGCGCCGAGTTGATGGAGCCGGGCATCCAGGTGCTTGGCAAGTGGGTGGCGCTGTGGGGCGGCGAGGCGAGCTTCGAGGCGAACCTCCACGCGTGGAACGTGCTCATCACCGCGCACGGCCTGATCATGGTGTTCTTCATGGTCATGCCGGCGATGATCGGCGGCTTCGGCAACTGGTTCGTGCCGCTGATGATCGGCGCGCCGGACATGGCGTTCCCCCGCATGAACAACATCTCGTTCTGGCTGACCGTCGCGGGCTTCACCTCGCTGTGCATCTCGCTGTTCATGCCGGGCGACGCCACAGGTATGGGCGCCGGCACGGGCTGGACGGTCTACGCACCGCTCTCGACCAGCGGCTCAGTCGGGCCGGCGGTCGACTTCGCGATCTTCTCGCTGCACCTTGCCGGCGCGGCGTCGATCATGGGCGCGATCAACTTCATCACCACCATCTTCAACATGCGCGCGCCGGGCATGACCCTGCACAAGATGCCGCTGTTCGTGTGGTCGATCCTGGTCACCGCGTTCCTGCTGCTGCTGGCGCTGCCGGTGCTGGCCGCGGCGATCACCATGCTGATCACCGACCGCAACTTCGGCACGACCTTCTTCGAAGCGTCGGGCGGCGGCGATCCGATCCTCTACCAGCACCTGTTCTGGTTCTTCGGCCACCCGGAAGTGTACATCATGATCCTGCCGGGCTTCGGCATGATCAGCCAGATCGTCGCGACCTTCAGCCGTAAGCCGGTGTTCGGCTATCTCGGCATGGCCTACGCGATGGTCGCGATCGGCGTGGTCGGCTTCGTCGTGTGGGCGCACCACATGTACGCCATGGGCCTCAGCGTGAACGAGAAGATGTACTTCACCGCCGCGACGATGGTCATCGCGGTGCCGACGGGTGTGAAGATTTTCAGCTGGATCGCGACGATGTGGGGCGGCTCGATCGAGTTCAAGAGCCCGCTCGTCTGGGCGATCGGCTTCATCTTCCTGTTCACCATCGGCGGCGTGACCGGCGTGTACCTCGCCAACGGCGGCGTCGACGACGTGGTCCACGACACCTACTTCGTGGTGGCGCACTTCCACTACGTGCTGTCGATGGGCGCGGTGTTCAGCCTGTTCGCCGGCTTCTATTACTGGTTCCCGAAGATGAGCGGCCGGATGCACTCCGAACTGCTCGCGCACCTGCACTTCTGGGGCTTCTTCATCGGCGTGAACGTGATCTTCTTCCCGCAGCACTTCCTCGGGCTCAACGGCATGCCGCGCCGTTACCCCGACTACGTGGAAGCGTTCGCGTACTGGAACCACGTCAGCACGGTCGGCTACATGATCATGGCCGGGTCGATGATCTTCTTCTTCGTCAACATCGCCTACGCGTTTGTGGCGGGCAAGAAGGCGCCGGCCAACTACTGGGGCGAAGGCGCCACCACGCTCGAGTGGTCGCTGTCGAGCCCGCCGCCCTATCACCAGTTCGAAACGCTGCCGGTGATCGAGGACGACCACGACTATCACAACCACATGCCGAGCGGTGCGGCCACGGCCTGACCTTCACGGCTTGACGGAACACGAGCGGCCGGTCCCTATTGGGGCCGGCCGTTTGCTTTGGGAGGGATGACGATGCCTGAGATGCGCCTGATCGATACCGGCGAGGCGACGCTGCGCTGCGCGGTGGAAGGAACCGGCCCGCTGGTGATCTTCGTCCACGGCTTTCCCGAGAGCTGGTATTCGTGGCGCCACCAGATTGGGCCGGTTGCGCAAGCGGGCTACACCGCCTGTGCAATCGATGTGCGCGGCTACGGCGGGTCGGACAAGCCGCCCGAGGTCGCCGATTACACGCTGGAGAAGATCGCCGCCGACCTCATCGGGCTGGCGGACGCGCTTCAGCCGGAGCGGCCCGTTGTTCTCGTCGGCCACGACTGGGGCGCGCCGATCGTGTGGAACACCGCGCTCACCAATCCGGAACGCGTGTCCGCGGTTGCCGGCCTCTCGGTCCCATTCGCCGGTGTCCCCAACCGCCCGTTCACAGAGGTGTTCCGCGAACACTTCACTTCGAAAGGCCGGTTCTTCTACCAGGAATACTTCCAGGAACCCGGCGTCGCCGAAGCCGAGGCGGAGGCCGACCCGGAGCACTTCGTCCACCGCATGATGTACTCGATCAGCGGCGACGTCGCACCCGGCGCCTATTGGGACAAGCCGCTCGGCGCCAAATTCCTCGACGGGCTGCCCGATCCGCAGCCGGTGCCGTGGCTGACCACCGAGGACATCCAGTTCTACGGCCGCGAATTCAGCCGGAGTGGCTTCCGCGGCCCGCTCAACCGCTACCGCAACCACGAGCGCGACTACGAATGGCTGCAGGCTTACGCGGGCAGGCGGATCGAGCAGCCGTGCCTATTCATCGGCGGCGACCGCGACCCCGCGACCACGCTGTTCGGCGCGGTCGCCGATCCGGTGGCGATGATGCGCATGTTCGCGCCCAAGGTCGAAGGCCACGTGCTCGAAGGCGTCGGCCACTGGACCCAGCAGGAGCGGCCGGAGAAGGTCAACGAACTCCTGCTCGACTGGCTGGCGCGCCTCTGACCCCACGCGCGAAGCCGCTACAAACCTTTGAGAATTTGCGTCGCTGGTTGCTTCTGTTACCACCGGGCGACGACTGGAGAGGACCCCACCCATATGCGCATTCGTTTCGCAACCATGGCCGCCGCGCTTGCCCTGTCGAGCCCCACGCTCGCGCAAGACGCCGGTGATGATCCGTACATCTGGCTGGAGGACGTCAACGCCCCGCGCTCGATGGAATGGGTCGAGAGTCATAACGCGACCACGGTCAAGCGCCTCGAGGCCGCCCCGCGCTATGCCACGCTCTACAACGAAGCGCTGGAAATCGCCGGCGCCAAGGACCGTATCCCCTCGCCGTCGTTCGTGCACGGCGAGGTGTTCAACTTCTGGCAGGACGCGGATCACCTGCGCGGCATCTGGCGCAAGACCTCGCTCGCCGATTATCGCACCGCGCAGCCGACCTGGACCGCCGTGCTCGACATCGACGCGATCAACGCGGCCGAGGGCAAGAGCTTCGTGTTCAAGGGCGCCAGCTGCCTGCCGCCGGACGAAAAGCGCTGCCTGGTCCAGCTCTCGGTCGGCGGGGAGGACGCGGTCGAGGTGCGCGAGTTCGATCTCGACGCCAACCAGTTCGTCGCCGACGGCTTCAACCTGCCCAAGGGCAAGCAGGACGTCGCGTGGGAAGACCGCGACCACATCCTGGTCTCCGCCGAATGGCAGCCCGGCGACCTGACCGAATCCGGATATCCCTACATCGTCAAGCGCCTGACGCGCGGCCAACCGGTGTCCGCCGCTAAGGAGATTTATCGCGGGACCAAGAGCGACGTATCCGCCAGCGGCTACAAGTTGTTCGACAGCAACGGGAACACGCTGACCCTGGTGAGCCGGGGGATCGACTTCTTCCACTCCGAAACCTCCGTGGTCACGGACAAAGGCGTCGAGCGGCTCGCGATTCCGGCCAAGGCGTCGGTCGCCGACCTCGTGTCGGGACG
Organism: Pseudomonadota bacterium; assembly: GCA_023386135.1. Classification (GTDB taxonomy): domain Bacteria; phylum Pseudomonadota; class Alphaproteobacteria; order Sphingomonadales; family Sphingomonadaceae; genus Tsuneonella. The sequence continues at coordinate 3,785 of JAEWKG010000263.1, forward strand.
GGTGATCGTCAAGCTCGACGAACCCTGGTCGGTAGGCGGCAAGGTTTATCCCGCGGGCTCGCTCGTCGATCTCGACCTCGCGGCGGTCAAGGCGCAACCCGGCGATCTCAAGCCGACGCTGATCTGGCAGCCTGGCCCGCGCGACTCGCTCGAAGGCGTGTCGTCGAGCAAGGACCGCCTGCTGCTGGCAACCCTCGACAACGTGCGCGGGCGGCTGTGGTCGATGGCCTATAGGCCCGGCAAGGGCTGGACGACCACCAGACTGGATCTGCCCGACAACCTAGCGCTCGGGTTCGGCTCGGCCGACGACAAGTCCGATCTCACCTTCGCGAACTCGGCCGGGTTCACCACCCCCAGCGCGCTGTACCTGATCGACGCCGCGAAAGGCTCGGTCGAGCAGATCAAGACGCTTCCGGCGAAGTTCGACGCCTCCAACATGGAGGTCGAACAGCTCGAGGCGACCTCGACCGACGGGACCAAGATCCCGTACTTCATCGTCCACAAGAAGGGCCTCGCCTACGACGGGACCACGCCGACCATCCTCAATGCCTACGGCGGCTTCCAGGCGAGCGAGACGCCGTTCTACTCGGGCACGACGGGCAAGATGTGGCTCGAACGCGGGGGCGCGTTCGTGCTCGCCAACATCCGCGGGGGCGGCGAGTTCGGGCCGGCGTGGCACGAGGCCGGCCTCGGGGTGAAGCGGCAGATCATCTACGACGATTTCGCGTCGGTGGCGCAGGACCTCATCACCCGCAAGATCACCAGCCCGCGCCGCCTCGGCATCCGCGGCGGTTCCAACGGCGGGCTGTTGATGGGCGTCGAGATGACCCAGCACCCCGAGCTTTACCGCGCGATCTCGATCGAAGTGCCGCTGCTCGATATGCTGCGTATCTCCAAGATCGCGGCGGGCGCTTCGTGGCAGGGGGAATACGGCGACGTGAACGCCGACCCGGCGGTCAAGGCGTTCTGGGAGAAGCTGTCGCCCTACCACGCGCTCAAGGCGGGCGTGGACTACCCTGAGCCGTTCATCTTCACCACCACCCGCGACGACCGCGTCGGGCCGCAGCACGCGCGCAAGTTCGCCGCCAAGATGGAAGCGATGGGGCTGCCGTTCTACTACTACGAGAACACCGAGGGCGGGCACGGCTCGGGCGCGGACATCAAGCAATCGGCCCGCACCAGCGCGCTGACGATGACCTATTTCATCGAGAAGCTGATGGATTGAGCCAACGGCATGGGCGGCGGATGAGGTGTTTCCTACCTCCCGCCGCCCGTGCCAAGGTCCGTGGATGATCGGTTCGGCATCCCCGTTTTCGCTCGCGTTTCGGAGCGCTTCGAGGGCCGCGAGATTTTCGCGCCAGGACACCGTGACAAGTGTGACAAGTCCAACATTGCCGCCTATAGGCGCGCCGGTTCCCGCATGACCGACTCCGCCACCCTCTACCTGCCGACCGACTGGCGCGACTTCCTGTCGCTGACCAAGCCGCGCGTGATGAGCCTGGTGATCTTCACCGGCCTGTGCGGGCTGCTTGCCGCGCCGGGCCACATTCATCCGGTGATCGGCTTCACCGCGGTCCTGTGCATCGCGATGGGCGCGGGCGGGGCGGCCGCGCTCAACCAGTGGTGGGAGGCCGATCTCGACGCCGGCATGAAGCGCACCGCCAAGCGCCCGATTCCGGGCGGCCGCGTGCGGCGCACCGACGCGCGCGATTTCGGGATCGCTCTGTCGGTCGCCTCGGTCGCGGTGATGGGCGTCGCGGTCAATTGGCTGGCGGCGATCATCCTCGCGATCTCGATCGTCTATTACGCGGTGATCTACACCATCTGGTTGAAGCCGCGCACGCCGCAAAACATCGTCATCGGCGGCGGTGCGGGGGCGTTCCCGCCGATGATCGGCTGGGTCGCGGTGACCGGGCACATCACGCTGATGCCGGTGCTGCTGTTCGCGATCATCTTCATGTGGACCCCGCCCCATTTCTGGGCCCTCGCGCTGTTCGTGCAGAGCGATTACGCCAAGGTCGGCATTCCGATGATGCCGGTGGTGAAGGGCGAAGCGAGCACGCGCCGCCAGATCATGTTCTACGCGGTGCTGCTGGTGCCGATCGCCGCCGCGCCGTGGCTTATCGGCGGCACCCGCGAAATTTATGGTGTGGCGGCGATAGCGCTGTCGCTCGCCTTTCTGGCCTTCGCCGCACCCGTCGCGCTGCGGCGTTCGGGTGAGGACGACCGGATGAAGCCGGAAAAGCGGCTGTTCGGCTATTCGGTGCTCTATCTCTTTGCGCTGTTCGCCGCGCTGGTTGCGGACCGGGTGGTTTACGGGCAGGGCTGGCTCGCATGACGACTCCCCGAATGACCCCCGAGGAAGAAGCCGAGTTCAAGCGCCGCCGTGCCGGGCGCAACAAGGCGCTGGGCCTTGTGCTCGTGTTCTTCGTGATCCTGTTCTACGCCATCACCCTGGTGCGGATGTAGGCCGTGGCGATCGCGGCGCCTGCCCCCAAGAGCAACCTGAGGCTCGGCCTCTACGCCGCCGCGCTCGCGCTCGGCATGCTCGGCCTGGGGTTCGCGGCGGTGCCGCTCTATCGCATCTTCTGCCAGGTGACCGGCTTCAGCGGCACCACCCAGCGCGCGACCGAAGTCCAGGCAAACGCCGCCGAGCGCGCAGGCAAGAAGGCGGGCGGGGCGACCGTTTCGGTCCGTTTTGACGCCAACGTCGATCCCAACCTCAAGTGGGAATTCCGACCCGAGCAGGTGACCGAGACGGTCAAGCTGGGCCAGCGGCAGATGGCGTTCTTCTACGCCAGGAACCTCACCGACAAGCCGATCACCGGGCAAGCCAGCTTCAACGTCTCGCCCGACCAGACGGGGGCTTACTTCAATAAGGTGCAGTGCTTCTGCTTCACCGAGCAGACGCTGCAGCCGGGGGAGGAAGTGCACATGCCGGTGCTGTTCTTCGTCGACCCGGCGATCCGCCAGGATGCCGATGCGGCGCCGGTGGAACAGATCACCTTGAGCTACACTTTCCACCGCGCTCCGGATGTGCCGCAATAGGCCTCTGGACCGCGCCTTTCACGCGCACTAAGGGCGGGGCGTAACCGCTCGACGAGCCGAACGTTCAGGGACGAGACTTCACATGGCAGGCGCCAAGAACCACCAGTATCACATCCTGCCGCCCGACATCTGGCCGCTGATCGGCTCGATCTCGGCGTTGACCTTCACCAGCGGCATGGTTCTGTTCATGCACCGCGAAACGATGAGCGGGTGGCCGGTCGTGCTCGGCCTCGGCATCGCCGGGCTGCTCGCGACCTTCTTCAGTTGGTTCTCCAACCTCGTGAAGGAAGCGCAGGCGGGCGATCACACCCCCGTGGTGCAGTTGCACCTGCGCTACGGCATGATCCTGTTCATCGCTTCGGAAGTGATGTTCTTCGTCGGCTGGTTCTGGGCGTTCTTCGACTTCTCGCTGTTCCCCAACACGCTGGTCGAGGCGATCGGCGGGCAGTTCCCGCCCAAGGCGATCGAGGCGGTGATCAACCCGTTCGACCTGCCGCTGGTCAACACGCTGATCCTGTTGTGCTCGGGCACCACGGTGACCTGGGCGCACCACAGCCTGATCCCCGGCGACCGCGACGGTCTCAAGACGGGCCTGTGGCTGACGATCCTGCTCGGCATGCTGTTCACCAGCATCCAGGCCTACGAATACGCCCACGCGCCGTTCCCGTTCGGGCAGAACACCTACGGCTCGGCGTTCTACATGGCGACGGGTTTCCACGGCTTCCACGTGCTGGTGGGCACGATCTTCCTGATCGTCTGTCTGCGCCGTGCCTACAAGGGCCACTTCACCCCGCAGCAGCACTTCGGTTTCGAAGCGGCGGCGTGGTACTGGCACTTCGTCGACGTGGTGTGGCTGTTCCTGTTCTGCGTCGTCTACGTGTGGGGCGGCTGGGGCGCACCGATCGAGGGATGACCTCCGACAGAACGGACTACGGTAAAGGGCAGCCCGGGTCTTCCGCGGCTGCCCTTTCCGCTTTGCCGGCGCGCCGCGTTCCGATCGTGGCGACCGCGATCGTCCTGCTGGCGGTGCTGACGATGATCGCGCTGGGCATCTGGCAGATCGGCCGCGCGCACGAACGCGATGCCGACCACGCCCGCCACCTTGCGCGGATGAACCTGCCGACCGTGGCTTATCCCTTCGCGGATCCCACCGCCGAGGCGTTCCGCTTCCGCCGCCTCACCGCACCGTGCG
>JAEWKG010000271.1 GCA_023386135.1 Pseudomonadota bacterium
CGTAGTAATGGAACTGAATGCGGCCCTGCGGGAAGCCGGTGCGGCCGAGCGCGTATTCGGCGGCGAAGAACGGGGTCGCGAAATCGTACCACCCCTGGCCGACAAAGATGCGCAGCGAAGAGTTTTCGCGCAGCGCGCGGCCGAGGTAGGGCGCGACGTTGAGATAGGCGTTGGTGTCGCGCCCGCCCTCGAGCTGCCAGTCCCACGGTCCGACGCTGCCGATGGTGACGTAGCGCTGGTCGGTCTTGTAGCCGAGCGTATCGCGCATCCACGAATTCATCGCCGCGGTGTAGCCGCCGTCGATGCCGTAGAAGCTGGGATCGTTGTCCGGATACTCGCCGGCGTTGTCGAGGTCCTTGCCGGTGTAGCGGCTGTCGAGCCGGCCGACGGTGAGGCCGCGGTCGCGCAGCAGCTCCTTGTAGAACCGCCCCGGCGTGACACGCAGGTCGGCTTCTTCGAGGTACTGCTCGGACAGTCCCGTGAAATGCGCGAGTTGTGTACGGATCGCGGCCCGCTCCTCGGCGCTCGCCTTCTGCCCCTTGAGCAGGAACGCCGCGTAGGGCCCGATCGCGAACTGGCGCGCTTCTTCGGCAATCGCCTCCGCAGACGGCGCGCTAGTCTTGCCGTGATAAAGCGCGGTGGTCGCCATCGACGGCAGGTTGGTGATGTATCCCAGCTCGTTGCCTGCCGTATCCGCACCGGCGGCGAAATCGAGCACGGTCGACAGCAGGATCACGCCGTTCAAGGAGACGTCGTTGTATTCGCCCTCCAGCTGGTCGACCACCGCCGCCGAGCGGGTAGTGCCGTAGCTCTCCCCGCCGAGGAACTTGGGGCTGTTCCACCGGCCATTGGCGTCGAGCCATTGGCGGATCACCTGCGCGACCGATTTCGCGTCCTTGGTGACGCCCCAGTAGTCCTCGCCCTTGGTCTCGCCGATGGTGTGGCTGAAACCGGTTCCGACCGGATCGATGAACACGAGATCGGTGACGTCGAGCAGCGAATCCGGATTGTCGAGGATCGGGTAGGGCGGACCGCCGTCGTCACGCGCGTCGCTCGGGATCGCGACCCGCTTGGGACCGAACGCGCCCATCTGCAGCCAGACCGAGCCCGATCCGGGCCCGCCGTTGAACAGGAAGGTGACCGGGCGCGAGGTATCGCGCGGCTCGGCGATATAGGCGGTGGTGACAATGGCTGCCTTGGGCGTGCCGTCTTCGCCCTTCAGCACCAGTTCCTGCACGGTCGCGTTGTAGCGCATCGAACGTCCGCCGAAGGTGCCGGTGAAGGTCTTGCTCGCACTATTGGCGACGTAATCCCTGGCGGGCGGAGCGGACGGCTTGGCCTCGTCCTTGTCGGCGGCGGAAAGGGACGAGGCGAGGGCCAGCGCTGCGAACGCGGGCAGGATGCGAACGATCATGCGCGCGGCTCTATGCACGGCCCTCGGCGCCGTCAATTTACCACCGCGCGATTAGCGCCGCGGTTTGCGGAACTTGTAGATGAAGCGGTCGGTCTTGCCGCGGATCGACGGGTCGAACACGTTCTTGCTGTGATCGTCCGCCGGGTTGGCGAGCAGATCGCTCTGCGCTTCCAGCTTGAACCCGGCCCGCTCGAAGTCCGCGCGCACCGTGGCGGGATCTATCCGGTGCAGCTTTTCGACCACCGCGCGCGTGTCGCCCGCCGGGCCGACATGGTCGATCACGCCGACCACACCACCCGGCCGCATCGCTGCGTAGAGGTTGCGCACGTACGCCGCGGGATCGGTCCGCGGGATGCCGTACTGCGTGCTCTCCCAGTACAGATCGTGGTAGTTGAGGTTGATCAGCGCGAAATCGTAGGCGTTCGCGGGCGGCGCGAAAGCATCGAACGGATAACTCGACAGGGCGACTCCCGGCGAGGCCGCGATCAGCGCGTCGAGCTTGGTCTTCTCTTCGCCCGCCTTGTAGAACTGGGCGGGCTCCCACGCGGTGACCGAACCTTGCGGGCCGACCACCTTGGCCATGATCTGCGCCCAGTACCCGCTGCCGGTGATGAGATCGGCGGCGTGCATGCCCGGCTGCAGGCCGAGGAAAGCGAGCGTCTCCGCCGGCTTGCGGCTCTCGTCGAGCTTGCGCGATTCGTCGGTGCGCGCGGGATTGGCGATCGCGGCGTCGACCAGCTCCAGCGTGCTGACGTGGCTCGCGGGCGTTTCGGTGTCCATCGTTGTGGCGCAGGCGCTGAGCGCGAAGAACGAAACGGCGGCGAGTGCGGCAAAGGCCTTCATGGCGTGTCCCCCAAAGCTAAGGCGGCCCGATGTGCCCCATTTGCGCGCGCGGCGATAGCGGCGCGCGCACTGCTCGACGAACGCGCGCTGCAGGGCGACCAAGCGCTACGGCCGCCCGCGCATCTTCTTGTAGCGGGTCTTGCCGTAGCGGTCCTTGCGGGTGCCAGGCTTGCCCTCGTTGCTGCGGCCGACCACCGGCGCGGTCGGCTGGGTGCCGTCGGGCAGGCCGAGCTCGTCTGCCTCCAGGCGCCTGATCTCGTCGCGCAGGCGGCCGGCGGTTTCGAACTCGAGGTCGGCGGCGGCGGCGCGCATACGCTTTTCGAGGTCCTGGATGTAGGCGCGCAGGTTGTGGCCGACGAGGTTGTTGCGCTCGTCGTCGCCGGTATCGACCAGCACGCCGTCGCCCATCGCGGTGCTGGCAACAATGTCGGCGATCTGGCGCTTGATGGTGGTCGGGGTGATGCCGTGCTCGGCGTTGTATTCTTCCTGCTTCGAGCGGCGGCGCTCGGTCTCGGCCATCGCGCGTTCCATGCTGCCGGTGATCCGGTCGGCGTAGAGGATGACCTTGCTATCGACATTGCGCGCGGCGCGGCCGATGGTCTGGATGAGCGAAGTCTCGGAGCGCAGGAAGCCCTCCTTGTCGGCATCGAGAATGCACACCAGCCCGCACTCGGGAATGTCGAGACCTTCGCGCAGCAGGTTGATGCCGATCAGCACGTCGTAGACGCCGAGGCGCAGATCGCGGATCAGCTCGATGC
>JAEWKG010000293.1 GCA_023386135.1 Pseudomonadota bacterium
ACGACGCCAACATCGACCGCTTCTGCGACCTGCTCGATTCGATGGTTGCCGAAACCCAGACCCGCTATCTCATCGTCACCCACAATGCGGTGACCATGAGCCGCATGCACCGCCTGTTCGGGGTGACCATGGTCGAACGCGGCGTGAGCCGCCTGGTCAGCGTGGACCTGGGCGCGGCGGAAGAATTGCTCGCCGCCGAATAGTCAGCGCCGGCGCTTGCGCGGGCCGACGTGGCGGGTGCGGTCGAACTCCGCCTCGATCGTCGAACGGCGGGTCTTGAGCAGGTCCTGCCGCGACAGGATGCCCACCACCGCGCGGGTCGCGCGGTCGATGATCGGGATGCGGCCGATGCCGGATTCGACGATCATGTCCGCCACCGCGCCGCCCGGCGTATCGGGATAGGCGAAGGGCTGCGTCGCGTCGGACACCACGTCGGCAAGCGGCGTGTCGTCGTCGCCCTGCTCGACCTGCCAGCGCAAGGCGTCCGTGCGCGAGACCAGGCCGAGCAGCCGCCCCTGCATGTCGATCACCGGATAGCTGCGATGCTGCGCCTCGCCAGCGAAGAAGCGCACCGCCTCGGCAACGGTCATGGTGCCCGGCACCGTGGCGGGGTCGGCGGTCATGATCTGGCCAGCCTGCGCCAGGTCGAGCGCGTTGACCGCATATTCCTGCAGGATGTGCCGCCCGCGCCGGCCGATCTTCTCGGTCAGGATCGAGCGGCGCATGACCAGCACGCTGATCGCGTAGGCTGTGCCCGACGCCGCGATCGTCATCGGCACCGCGCCGAACGCTCCGGTCAGCTCCACCGCGAAGATCGCGCCGGTCAGGGGCGCGCGCATCGCTCCGCTGAGGATGCCGGCCATCCCGATCATCGCCCACAGGCCCGGGTCGCCGGGCAGCAACTGCCCGAGCAGGTAGCCGGCTGCCCCGCCCAGGATCAGCAGCGGAGCGAGGATGCCGCCGGAGGTGCCCGAGCCGAGCGCGACCAGCCAGACCACGGCCTTCACCACCAGCAGCGACACCACCACCTTCAGCGGCAGCGAGGCGTCGAGCAGGTCGGCGATATTGGCATAGCCCGCGCCGAGCACGTGACGGTCGATCAGTCCGCCGAGTCCGACCACCACGCCGCCGATCGCCGGCCACCACATCCAGTGCACCGGCAGGCGGTGAAACGCGTCCTCGATCCGGTACAGCAGGCTCGACAGCAGCGCCGCTTCGAGCCCGACGACCAGGCCGATTCCCGCCGCCGCCGCGAGCGGCCAGACCCCGGCGGGAATGCCGGCGGCGAGCGGGAACATCGGGCCGGAGGCGATCAGCAGCGGGCGCCAGGCCGCGGCGACCAGAGTCGCCACCACCACCGGCACGAAGCTGCGCGGCTTCCACTCGAACAGCAGCAGCTCGACCGCGAGCAGGATCGCGGCGAGCGGGGTGCCGAAAATCGCGGTCATGCCCGCCGCCGCGCCCGCCACCAGCAGCGTCTTGCGCTCGGCGGCGCTCAGGTGGAAGCATTGCGCGAACAGCGAACCGATCGCGCCGCCGGTCATGATGATCGGCCCTTCGGCGCCGAACGGACCGCCGCTGCCGATCGAGATGGCCGAGGAAATCGGCTTGAGCAGCGCGACCCTCAGTGACAGCCGGCTCTCCCCGAACAGGATCGTCTCGATGGCTTCAGGGATGCCGTGGCCGCGGATCTTCTCGGAGCCGAAGCGCGCCATGAGGCCGACCAGCAGCGCGCCCACGACCGGGATCACCAGCACCAGCCACCCGACCCGCGCGTCGGTGATGGTCGACGGGTCGAACGACAGTCGGCCGTACCAGAACAGGTTGGTCGCGAGCGCGATCATGCGCACCAGCACCCACGCGCCGAGCGCGCCGCCGGTCCCGACGACCACGGCCATCGCCGCCAGCATGATCATCCGCCAATCGGCGCTGTGATCGGCGAGGCGATGCGCCTGGGCTTGGCGCGGAGTGGCGACGGACATGGCAGGCTCGTGCGGCGAAGGGGACGCTAGCGCCCCTATGGGCCATCACGCGCGAGCGCAACGCCGCTCTATCGAAAGTTAGCGTTCCGTCGCGGCGCGCCTCGAATCCGCAGCCGCGAACTGGGCGATTTGCTCGTCATAGGCGGCTTTGAATGCGGGCCTTGCGGTGATCCTGGCGACGTAGGCTTCGCTGGCGGGCCGCTTGCCGAATTCGCGGACCTTGGGCACACGCAGGACATCGGCCATCAGCAGGTCGGCGACCGTGAAGCGGCCGTCCGCGAGCCATTCGCGTGCCGCAAGGATATCCTCGAGCTGGCCCAGGCGCTTTTCCACCCACGGTTCGAGCGGGTTGTCGCCCTGCCCGGACATGCCGACGAACCACCACGGCACCGCCACCATCTCGATCGAATTGAGCGCGGCGAACAGCCATTGCAGCGCTTCGGCGCGGCCGATCTCGGCTCGCGGCATCAGCGCGTCGCTCTTTTCCGCCAGGTGCAGCAGGCTCGCGCCACTTTCGAACAGCTTGACCTCGCCGGCCTGCAGATAGGGCACCTGCCCGAACGGCTGGCGGTCGAGGTGATTGGTCTCGCGCCCGTCGAACGGCACCGTCGCGATCTTGTAGTCGAGCCCCGCCTCGCGGCAGGCCCAGCGCAACCGCAAGTCGCGCACGAACCCGCGCGGTCCCTCGGGCACCCAGTCGTAGGTCCAGATCGTGATCTGGCTCATGAGAACGCTAGAGTTCGAGCGCCGCGGCGAGCGTCGCACGCACCGAGCGCAAGCGGGCGATCACCTCGGGCGGGACGGCGGCGGGCGCGCTGTCCCTCGGATGCACCAGGTCGAACGCGGGCTGCGCCGCGGGAGCAGGCGCTGCTCCCTCTCCCGGCCGGAAATCCTTGAGCGCGGTCTTGGCGCCGCGCAGGGTGTAGCCCTCACGGTTCACCAGCCGGTCGATCTCGCTGACCAGCGCGACGTCTTCGGGCCGGTAATACCGTCGGCCGCCGCTGCGCTTCAACGGCTTCAGCTGCGGGAACTGGTCTTCCCAGTAGCGCAGCACGTGCGCCTTGATGCCGAGCGCTTCGCCGAGCTCGCCGATCGTGCGCAGCGCGCCCGCATCCTTGCCGTCGTCGAACTCCGCCATGCCCGCGCTCCTCAGCCTTTGGCCACCCGCTCCTTGAGCAGCTGGCTGGCGCGGAAGGTCATCACCCGGCGCGGGGTGATCGGCACTTCGACGCCGGTCTTGGGATTGCGGCCGATCCGTTCGCGCTTTTCGCGCAGAACGAATGTGCCGAAGCCCGAAATCTTGACATTCTCGCCCTGCGCCATCGCCGCACACATGTGCCTGAGGATCGCCTCGACCAGGTCGAGCGCCTCCGCGCGCGAGAATCCCAGCTTGCGATTGATCGTATCCGCGAGATCCGCGCGGGTCAGCGTACCCACCGAACGCATCATGGAGTTGTTCTCCTACCCGTCCACGCGCCCCTTAATGTATGCTAGCAATGTTGGGGACGGGTCGCAACGGCGCAAGCTGCGCATCTTGCGGATTTTACTAGATTCTCACCAGGCTTGCGCCCCAGGTGAAGCCGCCGCCCATCGCTTCGAGCACGACGAGGTCGCCCGGCTTGATCCGCCCGTCGCGCACCGCGACGTCGAACGCCAGCGGGACCGAAGCGGCCGAGGTGTTGGCGTGCTGGTCGACGGTCATCACCACCTTCGCCGCCGGCAAACCCAGCTTGCGCGCGGTGGCGTCGAGGATGCGGGCGTTGGCCTGGTGCGGCACCACCCAGTCGACGTCCGCCGCGGTGAAGCCGGTCGCCTTGAGCACCGCTTCGAGCACGGTGGCGAGGTTGACCACCGCGTGGCGAAACACCTCGCGGCCCTTCATGCGCACCTTGCCGACCGTGCCGGTGGTGGAGGCGCCGCCGTCGACGTAGAGCAGCTCGTTGTGGGCGCCATCAGCGTGCAGCTGGCTGAATAGGATGCCGGGGCCGTCCTCGGCGACTTCGCGCGCTTCGAGCACCATCGCGCCCGCGCCGTCGCCGAACAGCACGCAGGTGGTGCGGTCCTCCCAGTCGAGGATGCGGCTGAAGGTCTCCGCGCCGATCACCAGCGCGCGCTTGGCCATGCCGGTGCGCAGCATCGAATCGGCGGTGGCGAGCGCGTAGAGGAAGCCCGAGCACACCGCCGCGACGTCGAACGCGATGCCGCCGTGGCAGCCGAGCAGGTCCTGCACCTTGGTCGCGGTGGCGGGGAAGGTCTGGTCGGGGGTGGCTGTCGCCAGTACGATCAGGCCGATGTCGCTGGGATCGAGGCCGGCGGCCTCGATCGCCTTGCGCGAGGCTTCGGCCGCGAGCGTCGCGGTCGTCTCGCCCTCGCCGGCGATGTAGCGGTTGCGGATGCCGGTCCGCTCGACGATCCACTCGTCGCTGGTGTCGACCATCTCCGCCATTACCGCATTGGAAACGGCGCGGGCCGGCAGCGCCGAGCCCGATCCGACGATGACCGACCGGATCATGCTTCCTGTTCCTCGGCGGAAGCCTTCTTCCGGCCTGAAGACTTGCCGCCGGTCGTGCCGAGCTTGGTTTCGCCCAGCTCCGCGAGGTCGGCGGAAATGCGGTGGGTGAGGTCGTCCTCCAGCAACCGCGCGGCGACGGCGACCGCGTTGGCGACGCCGGCCGCGGTGGCGCTGCCGTGGCTCTTCACCACCACGCCGTTGAGGCCCAGGAAGACCGCGCCGTTGTGGTTGTTGGGATCGAGGTGATGCCGCAGCAACTCGGTCGCCGGGCGCGAGACCAGGAAGCCGATTTTCGACCGGGTCGAGCTGGTGAAGGCGTTGCGCAGCAGATCGGTCACGAACCGCGCCGCGCCCTCGATCGCCTTCAGCGCAATATTGCCGGAGAAACCGTCGGTCACCACCACGTCGCAGCTGCCGCGGTTGATCTTGTCGGCTTCGATGAACCCGTCGAAGCTGAGCGCGAGCCCGGTCGCGCCGCGCAGGCGTTGCGCCGCCTGCTGCAGCTCGTCGGTGCCCTTCAATTCCTCGGTGCCGATGTTGAGCAGCCGCACGCGCGGTTCCTCGCGACCCGTGACGATGCGCGAATACGCGGCGCCCATGATCGCGAACTGGACGAGATTGCGCGCGTCGCATTCGGTGTTGGCGCCGAGGTCGAGCATGATGACGTCGTTGTCGCCGAGTGTCGGCAGCAGCGCGGCGAGCGCGGGCCGGTCGATGCCCGGCAGCGTGCGCAGCGCAAGCTTGGACATCGCCATCAGCGCGCCGGTGTTGCCGGCGCTCACCGCGGCACCCGCCTCGCCCGCCTTCACCGCGTTGACGGCGAGGCCCATGCTGGTGGTCTTGGCGCGGCGCAGCGCGGCGGTCGGCTTTTCATCGCCCGCGACGACATCCTCGGCATGGAGGATTTCGGACGCGCCGCGCATGTTCGGGTGCTGATCGAGCGCGGCCTTGATCCGCGGCTCGTCGCCCACCAGCAGGAACTTGAACTTGTCGTGCCGGCGCCGCGCGAGGGCGGCGCCCGAGATCATCGTCTGCACGCCTTCGTCGCCGCCCATCGCATCGACGGCGATCCGCGGCAGACTCATAGCGATGCGAACCCGTTACCGGCCGTCAGAGGCCGACGGCGATGACTTCGCGGCCGTTGTAGTGGCCGCAGTGCGGGCACAGGTTGTGCGGGCGCTTGAGCTCACCGCAGTTGCTGCACTCGTGGTGCGCTTCGACCTTCAGCGAATCGTGGCTGCGGCGCATGCCCCGGCGGGAGGGCGAAGTCTTTCTCTTGGGGACAGCCATTTCGGCACCTGTTCCAGTCGTAAAATCGTGTGTCGGATCGCCCTAGGCCAAGGCCCTACGGCGCACAACCCATGCGGGCGGGCACGCGTGTCGGGGACCCAGCCTTCGCGGGAAGGCGCGGCCTATAGCGAATTTCTTGTGCGTTGCAAGCATGCGGCGGTGTGCTAGCCAGCGGCGACGGGTTCGTATGGGGAGTGGGGCGACAATGATCCTTCCGGTCACACTATGCGCGGCTGCGGCCGCGGCCATCATCAATATCTGGTTGAGCGTGCGCGTGGGGCAGATGCGCGGGAAGACAAAGGTCTCGATCGGCGACGACGCCGGCGGGCCGCTCACCGCCCGCATGCGCGCGCAGCTCAATTTCGTTGAGAACACCGCGTTCGTCCTGATCCTGATCGCCGCGATCGAGCTGGCCGTAAAGGGCCACGCCTGGCTCGGCTGGGTGTCGATGATCTACATGCTCGGCCGGGTGGCGCACGGGCTCGGCATGGACGGCGGCGCGCTCGGCAAGGGCCGCACGGTCGGCACGCTGATCACCATGCTGACCCAGCTCGCGCTGGCGATCGTGGCGGTGCTGGTGGCGCTGGGGCGGATGTAGCCTCCCCGGGCCGGGGAGGTGGCAGACGCCGAAGGCGGCTGACGGAGGGGACTCCCCCCACCCGCCGCGTTTGGGGAGAGTCCCCTCCAC